>JAQBHE010000252.1:0-6936 GCA_032128015.1 Holophagae bacterium | reverse complement strand
CAAGGTCTACGCCGACTATCGCTGGGGCCCGCACGGTGAGGCGCGACCGACCTTCTCGATCGCCGAGCTCGAGCGGATCGTCGAGACCGCGGCTTCGAGCGGCCGCCCGGTGGTCGCCCACGCTGCGACCGCCGAGGGGATGCGGCGAGCCACGCTGGCCGGTGTTGCGACCATCGAGCACGGGACCGGTGGCACACTCGAGGTCTTCCAGTTGATGCGCGAGCGCAACGTGGCGCTGTGTCCGACCCTCGCCGCAGGCAACGCGATCGAGCGCTACGGCGGCTGGGACGGCAACGCCCCCGAACCGCCGCGGATCGCTTCTCAGAGGCAGATGATGGCGCTCGCACTCGAGGCCGGAGTGACAATCATCGCCGGCAGCGATTCGGGAGTCTTCCGCCACGGCGACAACGCCTGGGAGCTCGAGTTGATGGTCGATCACGGAATGTCGCCGATCGCGGTGCTGCGCTCGGCGACGTCGGTGAACGCGCGCGTACTCCACTTGGACGAGCTCGGACGCATCGCCGCTGGAAAGCTCGCAGACCTGGTTGCGGTCGAGGGTGATCCGACGACCGACATCTCGGCCCTACGGCAGTTGCGCTGGGTGATCCAGGGCGGGCGCGTCCACCGCCGACCCTGAGGCGACGAGGTCGGCGGATCGGGTCAGGCCAGTCTCAGGCCGGCGTGTTCGGCGAAGTGGCCGAAGTCACTGTCTCTGGTGATGAGTGCAGCCTCGTGATCGACACAAGACTGAGAGATCAGAGTGTCGGCGAGTCGCGCTCGCAGTCGCCTCGAGAGGATTCGGGATCGGGTCACAGCGGCTCGTTCCCAGAAGCCGGGCAGGGTATCCAGGAGCGGGAGCTCTCGCACGAGCTTGACTACGCGGCGGTCTAGTCGGGGAGCGCTGAGTATCTCGGTCAAGACCACCGGTGGGAGAGCGACCTGCCGCAGCTCGAGCGCCTTGTCGAGGGCTTCGACATCAGCACCGGTGTCACCGCCCAGGAAGGCGATCAGCGAGCTGGTGTCGACTGCGATCACGATTGATCGTCACGCAGCTCGCTGAGGTCGAGAGCGACCTTGACCCTTCCGCGCAGCTTGCGTAGCTCGCGATAGCTGTTGGCGGCCGCGACCAGTCGCAAACCCTGTCGAACCGTCTCGGTGATCCCGGCACCGGTCTCCCGCTGCGCCTTTGCCAGCAGGTCGTCGGGAACGCGGACCGTGATCTTCCTCTCAGCGCTCATGAGACGATGATGCCGTATTCGATGCCATAAGGCGATATGGCCTTCGAGGGGAGAGGACATCCTTCGCGAGTCGAAATGGTGCGACGCCTCCCCCCCAGTCCAGCGCCGCTATCCGGACGCGACGCGCGACGGCAGCTCACGAGCCAGCTGGACGTTGACCCGCACCGCCTCTTCGAGCTCCGCGATGTCGATGTGCTCGTCGACGGTGTGCGCCAGCGTCTCGTCGCCGGGACCGAAGCCGACCGGCGCCATGCCGGCCTCGGCGAAGTGGCCGCCGTCGGTCGCGAACTTCCAGATCCCGACCGGCACCGCGCGTCCCAGTGTCGCGCTTGCGATGTCGATCGCCGCAGCAATCGCCGGATGGCTCGTCGCGAGCACGTATGCAGGGTTGTCGGCCGGGATCGGGACCACCAGCCCGGTGTGGGTGCGGCGCGGATAGACCGGTACTTCGACCGACACGCGCACTGCGGGGTCGGCGGTCGCGCGCGCTACTCGCTCGATCTCGCGCCGGGCGTCGTCTGCGGATTCCCCGGGGACGTTGCGCCAGTCGCACACCAGGGTGGCTTCGGCCGGAATCACGTTGGCGCTGGTCTGGTCGGTCGCGATCAGGGTCGGCGCGACGGTGCTTGGACCGAGCTCCGGATGGTCGCGATGAACGATGTCGTCGAGCGCGGAGAGGAAGCGGCCGAGTGACACCAGCGGATTGATGCCGCGATGGGGCACGCTGGCGTGGGCGCTGCGACCGCGGATTCGCAGCAGCAACTCGGTGCGGCCGCGGTGGCCGCGGCGGATCTGGTTGCCCGAAGGCTCGCCGACGATGACGACGGGTGTGCGGAGCTCGCGAGCGAGGTGGCGCGCGCCTACGCCCCCCACTTCCTCTTGCACCACCGTGGTCACCCAGACATCGCCGGGTGGCGGTTCACCGGCGAGCAGAATGCCGCCCGCGATCACCTGGGCGGCAAGCGGTCCCTTGATGTCGAGGGCGCCGCGGCCGGTGATCTTGCCGTCGTGAATCTCGCCGCCGTAGGGCGGGTGCGGCCAGGTCGCCGGGTCGCCGACGTCGACGTGGTCGAGATGGGTGTTGAACATCAGGGGCGGCGCCGCGCCGCGGCCGGCGATTCTGCCGATGACGTTGCCGACCTCGTCGATGCGGGTCTCGGTGTAACCGAGGCTCGCCATCTCGGCGAGGACCAGCGCCGCCAGCTCGCCTTCCTCGCCCGGCAGGCTGGGGGTGCGGATCAGGCGCTGGAGCAGCTCCACGACCCGCCCGCCGGAGATGTCGAGCTGGGTCACGGCTTGGCTTCTCAGAGAGGCGACGGCGCGAGCGGGTCAGAGCGGTCCGACATCGCGTGTCCGGCTACTCGGCGGCGAAAGCCGGCAGCTCCTGGTAGCGGTCGACATGGTAGTCGGCGTCGCCGAACAGCGACGCCAGCACCCGCAGTCGCTTGAAGAACAGCCCGACGTCTTGCTCGTCGGTGATGCCGATGCCGCCGTGGAGCTGGATCGCGTTCTCTTGGACGAACCAGCCACCGTCGGCGAGCTGGACCTTGGCCGCCGAGATCTCGGCGCGGCGCTCGTTGTCATCTTCGGCGTCGGCCTTGATCGCGGCGAGCAGCATCGCCCCCTTGCACAACTCGACCTCGGCAAACATCTCGGCGGCGCGGTGCTGGAGTGCCTGGAAGCTGCCGATCTTGACCCCGAACTGTTCGCGTTGCTTGAGATACTCGAGGGTGCGCCCGAGCAGCTCGCGCAGCTCGCCTTGACCTTCGGCGCAGGCCGCCGCCGCCCCGCGATCGACCGCCCACTCGAGGTGCTCGACGGCGCCGCCGAGCGGACCGAGCAGGGCGTCACCGCCGACGATTACGCCGTCGAGGGTGACGATCGCGGTGCGCTGGCCGTCCATTCCGGGCACGGCCACCCGTCGCACACCGGTCGTGTTGGGGTCGATTGTGAACAGCGACACTCCGGCGCGGTCGAGCTGGTCACCCGAAGTGCGCGCGGAGACGATCAGCGTGTCCGCGGCGTGGCCGTTGAGCACCCAAACTTTCTCGCCACTGAGTCGAAAGCCTTCGCCGGTCGCCTCGGCGCGGGTCAGACAATCGGCGACCTGGTAGCGGCTCTGGCGCTCGACGTAGGCAAGCGCGAGCGAAGTCTCGCCCGCGAGCATCGGCTGGAGCAGATCGCGCTTCTGGTCCGCCGAGCCGAGCCGCTCGACGAGACCCCCGGCGAGCACCACCGATGGAATGTAGGGCTCAGGCACCAGACTGCGTCCGAGCTGCTCGAGGATCAGCGCCATGTCGACGAAGCTGCCGTCGATGCCGCCGTGCTCTTCGGGAAAGGCGATGCCGAGCCAGCCGTAGTCGCCCATCTTCCGCCAAACCGCGGAGTCCCAGCCGCGCTCGCTCGAGCGCAGCTCGCGAAAGCGCTCGACCGGCGAGTCGTCGCGGACGAACGTCGCCACCGAGTCGACGATCATCTGCTGCTGTTTGCTCAGCGCGAAGTTCATGGCGCGATGCTCCGGGTCCGTTGCTCTCGGTTGGGGCTGGTCGCGATCAGTGGCTCGGCAGCTGGAGGATGTGTTTGGCGATGATGTTCTTCTGGACCTCGTTCGATCCGCCGTAGATCGTCGACGCCCGAAGGTAGTTGAACTCGCTCGCCACCGAGCGCTCGAACGGCCGCAGCGCCTCGTCGGGAGCGCCGAGCCAGCCCTGGGCCGCGTGTCCGAGCGAGTCCATCGCCAGCTCGGTGACCTCTTGGAGCAGCTCGGTGCCGGCGAGCTTGAGGATCGAGCTCTCGGGTCCCGGGGCGTGGCCGAGCTGGGCCGCGGCGAGGGTGCGGAGGTTGGCCATCGTCAGCACCCGATGGCGCATCGACAGTCGCGCGGCGCGGCGCCGGAAGGTCGGGTCGTCGAGCAGGGTCGCCTTGCCGACCGGGGTCTCGCGGGCGATCCGCTTGACCAGCGCCAGCCAGCGCGCAGACTGACCGATGCCGCCGATGCCGGTGCGCTCGTGGCCGAGCAGCGCCTTGGCGATGCCCCAGCCGCCGCCCTCCGGACCGACCCGGTTGGCCACCGGCACCCGTGCGTCTTGGAAGTATGTGTCGCAGAACGCCGGGGTGCCGCCGAGAGTCAGGAACGGGCGGACGGTGATGCCTGGGGTGCTCTTGAGGTCGGCGAGCAGGAACGAGATTCCCTCCTGCTTCTTGCCCGAGCTGCCGGTGCGGCAGAGCAGGAAGATCCAGTCGGCGAATTGGGCGGCGCTGGTCCAGGTTTTCTGACCGTTGAGCACGTAGTCGTCACCGTCGCGGTCGGCGCGCAGCTGCAGGCTCGCGAGGTCGGATCCGGCGTTGGGCTCGGAGTAGCCCTGACACCACTGCTCCTCTCCAGACAGGATCTTGGGCAAGAAGCGCTGCTTCTGCTCGTCGGTCCCGAACTGGATCAGCAGCGGTCCGACCATGGCCAGCCCGAACGGTGACGGCGACGGGGTGTTGGCGCGCACCAGCTCCTCGCCGAAGATGAAGCGCTTCGTGACGTCCCAGCCGGTGCCTCCGTGCTCTTTCGGCCAGTGGGGGGCGATCCAGCCCTTGTCGTGGAGCACGCGGTGCCACTCGCGGATCTCATCGGGGCCGTAGGAGCCACCGTTGTTGGCCTTCTCGCGAATTGGCGCAGGCATCGCGTCTGCGATCCAGCTCCGCACCTGGTCGCGAAACTGCAGGTCTTCGGGAGTGAAGCTCAGGTCCATCTGTGCGGCGCTCCTATCGATTGCGGGGCCGCGAACACACCGGCCGCCAGCGACGATCCTACCAAGGTCAGGGCGGCTGCGCCCCGCCCACGGTTCGCGAGAAAAAGCAACGGGCGGAGCGCCGAGAAGGCGCTCCGCCCGAGATCATCGGAAGGGCGGCAACCGGGTTCGCCGGTGAGCCGGCTGGTCGCCGCGACGGAACAGCTACTGGTTGCCGTGAAGGCCCTCGCAGGAACGGGACTCGCCGTTGACCGTGCAGGTGCAGGCGCCGTCGTCGGTGCACTGGACCTCGATCTCGCAGGTCTCGGCGCCGCAGTCGAGCGCCGCGCCGTGGTGAAGGCGCATGACGTGGGTGTCTTGGCAGTCGCCGCCGTCGCAGTCGATCTCGATCGCTTGGGCGTTGCGCGGGTGTGACTCGGCTTTCTCGAGGGTTGCCGACAGGGTTTGGACTTTGCCGTCGCGCCAAACTTCCAGGTTCACCGACTCGCCAGGCTCGTGGGTGCGGATCGACTTCGCAAGCCCGGCTCCGGACGCCACGCTGGCGCCGTCGACGGCCGTCAGGATGTCGCCGACCCTGACCCCGGCGCGGAAGGCGGCGCTGTCCTCGACCACTCGCGAGACGATGACGCCGGCGGTCTCGGGCACTCCGAAGTGAACCCTCAGGTCATTGCTGAGCTCGGTGAGCTCGACGCCGAGGAAGCCGCCGTTGCCGGCGATCTGGCGGACGAACACGTTGGCGTGCTTGTCGTCGGCGCCGACCCAGTGCACGTTGTCGCCGGACAGCTCGTGGGTCGTGCCATCCTCGCCGATGAAGATCTTACGAGTACGGATCGGCTGCTCTACGCAACCCTCGCCTTCGCAGTCCTTGATCACTTTCTTGACTCGGACCTTGATCGGTTCCGAGCTCTCTTGAGCTGCGGCAACGCCGGCGACGAGACCGAAAGCGGCCATCGCGAGCAGGGCGCGAAGCCCGATTGAGCGCATCGACATGGGGGATTCCTCCGTGAGTTCGACGATCGTTCCGGCTCAGCCGGCGACCGTTCATTGCTGGTCACGGGATCAAACGCCCGAGAGGGACAGGGGTTCCAGCCCAGTCTCAGGCCTTGCGTTGTCGGGACCCACAGCGTGTCGAGCCGGTTCGTGAAATGCTCGGCAGGCCACGCTTGTTGTGCCTACCGACGCCGCGCGGCGGTACGCTGCCCGGTTCGTGCCCGCCCATCTCTTTCTCCCCCCTGAGGCCTTTTGTTCGACAAGAGCTCCACTTGGAAGCGGTTCTCCGCGTCCGATTCTCCCGGTCTTCGGGTCCACCTCGGGCACGTCCCCGAGCTCGAGGAACATCCCGACCAGGACCGCAGGCGGATGGTCTGGGCGATCGCGATCGCCGTCGCGTTGCACCTGCTGTTGGTGTTCTCGAGGCTGGGCTGGAATACCGAGCCGCGGCCAGTGTGGAGCGGTCCGCAGCGGACGGTCTACGTGATCCAGCCCGTGCGCTTCGAGCCGCCGCCGGCTCCGAGCGCGCAGGAGCAGGCGGTGCGCAAACCGCGGGAGAAGAAGAAGCTGATCCCGATGCCCGACCTCACCCCCGACGACCCCGAGCCCCGGTTCGACGACCTCGAGCTGCCCGAGGTCGAGATCGACGACCTGGCGTTGATGATTCCCGAAGCTCCGGTAGGCCGAGGTGCGGGCAGCGGTCGCGGTCGCGGACCAAGCTCGGGCGCCGGAGTCGCAGGCGAGGGACCGTTGTACGTCGGCGGCAACGTTTCAGCGCCCAAGAAGATCTTCTCGCCGCAGCCGATCTACACCGAAGAGGCCCGCCAGGAGCGGGTCCAGGGCGTGGTGATCCTGCAGGCGGTGATCGACGAGAAAGGCAACGTCGCCGAGGTCGAGGTTGTCCGCGGTCTGCCTCAGGGACTGACCGAGGCGGCGGTCGAAACGGTCAAGACCTGGCGCTTCGAGCC
>JAQBHE010000251.1:0-5417 GCA_032128015.1 Holophagae bacterium | reverse complement strand
GAAGATGGCGACGGTCGACCGAAGGCAGTTGCAGAATGATCGGTCCGCGCACCAGCTCGACCTCGGGGAGGGCTGTGCCGCTGCCGGCATCCCAGCGCCGAAGTACGAGGCGAGGTGAATTCGGGTTGGAGGCCACCACCTGGGTCGCGGCCAGTACCTGGCCCGCTTCGTAGGGGCCCTCCGCGAAGCGCTCGGCGGCCACCGCGGCGCGAACCGCCTGCGGCAGAACCGCTCGAGCTTGCGGCGCCGCGGGCGCAGCGACCGGAACCAGACGAAGGGACTGGATGTCGAGCGCGTAGCCAGCGGACTGGCTGCGCTCCAACGTCTCTCCCGGTTCCGGCGCGGTGCCCTTGGTGCGACGGTTCGTCGACTGCCACGAGATCAGGGGGACGCCGTCGCGCACCGTGGCCGTTGCCCGAAACGACGCGCCCATGCCGTCATCGACCCGGCCGAAGACGCCCGCGGGCAGCGCCAACGCGAGCGTCTCGAGAGGCGAACCGCCGCGGTTCGCATCGAGCAGCACCACCTCCATCCGTGCCGACGCGGATGCCGAGTCGGCCTGCGCGATCAAGACGTCGCCATAGATGGCAAGAGGCTTCGCGGCGGCGTCGCTGCTCCAGTCGAGGTTTCCGGAGGACAGAGACAGAGCGTCGATGCCTCGCTCTGGGCTCATCAAGAAGATGCGATTGCCGAGGCGGTCGACCAGGACCCCCGGAACGAGGTCGAACGCAGCCTCGCTACGGCGCAGCGATTCGGGGCTCGGAGCACCGATTTGGGCGCTTGCAGCAGCCACCGGCATCACTGCCAATCCGATCAGCAAAGCGATCTTCTTCCTCATCGTTCTCCCCTTCAGCCGCTCCCTGATCAGCCGATCTCGTCGCACTAGGTCCCAGGACGGGTGCACCATACAGACTAGCTTGAGCCCCGGCAAGTGCCGCTCGCCGCTCGGGGAATCGTCGATGCTCAGGGCACGACGACGATCTTGCCGATCACCCGACGGTCCATCATGTCCCGTAGCGCCTCGGGCACTTCGTCGAGCGAATAGCGACGCGCGATGTAGGGGTGGAGGCGGCCCTCGGCGGCAAGGTCGTCGAGCGCGCGCTGGGAGGCTTGGAAGATCTCGGGTTCCTGGGTCCGCGAGGCTCCCCAGAAGACGCCGACGATCGCGCAGCCCTTGAGCAGCGTGAGATTGAGCGGGATCTTCGGAATCCCGGCGGTGAATCCGATCACCAAGAAACGCCCACGCCACGCGGTCGCGCGGAGAGCTTCCTCGGCCCGATCGCCGCCGACCGCGTCGTAGACCACGTCGACACCTTTGCCGCCAGTCAGTTCCTTGGCGCGGGTCTTGAGGTCCTCGCGGACGTAGTCGATGGTCTCATCGGCGCCGCGCTCGCGACAGAGCGCGAGCTTCTCCGGCGAGGACGCCGCGGCGATCACCCGCGCACCGAGGAGCTTGCCGAGCTCGACGGCGGCGAGCCCGACGCTGCCGGCGGCGCCTAGCACCAACAAGGTCTCGCCCGGCTCGAGGTCGCCGCGAAACCGCAGCGCGTAGTAGCCGGTACCGTAAGCGTAGCCCATGCCGGCGGCCTCGGCGTGATCCAGCCCTTTCGGCAACGGCCGCAACTGCGTCGCGCGGACCGCCACCCGCTCGGCGAAGCCGCCGACAGAACCGCCCCCCAGCACCTGGTCGCCGACCGCAAAGTCGCTGACTCCCGGACCGATGGCGCTGACCGTCCCGGCCACTTCGCCGCCGAGGATGAAGGGCGGCTTCGCCTTGTACTGGTAGCGATCCTCGATGATCAGAGTGTCCGGGAAGGTGATGGCGGCGGCGCGAACGTCGACGACCACCTCGCCCGGGCCCGCGACCGGATCGTCGACGGTGTCGATCACCAGCTTCTCGGGCGGCCCGAACTCTTTGCACACAACTGCTTTCACATCAATACCCCTGCGGAAGCAAGTAACCCAGCGATTCAGTCGGGCTTCGGAGGTGCGCCTCCGGGAGTGCGCTTCCGGGGCGCTGAACCGGGGTCAAGGCTACGGGCAGGGCGGAACGTTGTAAAGGCCGTTCCTCGGCTCATTGGAGCTGCTGCTGAACAAGGCGCTGTCGCATTCGGCCGCCTGAAGCGTTCTGCTTCAGGCGGCCGCTACTTCAAGACGGTTCGGCGACCGCGCCCAGACGGTGGACGGCGAGCTCACGGCCATGGTCGTCGCAGATCCGCAGCCAAAGAGCCTGGTCCCGGTGGCACTCGCGAATCTCCGCCGGCAGCTGCCAGCTCGCCGCCTCGGCCGTCGTTGCCGCCCGCTCCGCGGCCGCCGGCAGACCCCGAGGGTTGGGCGAGACCTCGAACCAAAGGCCGCTGCGGCCGTCCGCGGCCGGCGGAAGACTGCCGTTCCAAGACGAACGGGCCTCGCCGAGCTCGAGCGGCTCGCGCTCGAGCGGCCCGCGCTCGAGCCTCGCAAGCAGTGCGGCCATCGCACGGCCGTAGCGGCCGCGACGGAAGCGCGCCGCCGATTCGGCGTACCAACGATCGCGCTCCGGGCTCTTGCTCGCGCTCTGGTCGTAGAGGTGCACGGCTCGCGCCGCCGGCACGTGCACCGACGACAGCCCCGCGCGCGCTGCGCGGCCCAGCCAGTCGGTCTCCTCGAAATACAGCGGGAAGCCTTCGTCGAACGGTCCAACTCGCTCGAAGGCGTCGCGGCGAAACGCGAGCAGCGCGCCGCTGAGCTCGAAGCTCAGGAGCAGCTCGGTTGCTTGCCAGTGGCGGCGCGCGCGGCGTCGCCAGCGGACCCGCGCCCGGCGCGCCCATGCCGCCGAGCGTCCCGACAGCGCCGTCACGATCTCGGCCGCTGGCGTGCGTTCGTCGGCGGGCGGCAACAGCAGGCGCCGACCACGATCCCAGAACATCCGCGGACCCGCGATCGAGTGCTCGCGAAGCGCGTGCAGGAGACCGGCAAGGCAGCCGTCCTCCACGAGCACGTCGGGGTTCATCGCCACCACCAGCGGCGCCGACGTTTCTCGCACTCCCAGGTTGACGCCACCGGCGTAGCCGAGATTGCGCTCGGGCTCGATCACTCGCAGGTCGAGACCCGCGAACCGCGCGCGTCCGCGGTCGTCGTTGCCGTTGTCGACGACCACGATCTCGATGTCGATTCCGCTCTGGGCGGTGTCGCGACGAAGTGCTGTGACCGACTCGACCAGCAGCTCGGGAGTGCGGTAGTGCACCAGCACTACCGCCAAGCTCGACGCGTCGAGGATCGACGCGCCGCTGCCGGTCTGCGAGCCGGTCTCCGTCACGGTCTGGAGCCGGCCACGAGATCACGGCCGATCATCGGAGCACAGATGATACGGCCGCCTGGCACTCCCGGAGCTACCACTCCCGGAGCTACAGTGACCGCAGGATCCCTTCCAGCCGGTCGCAGATCTCCTTGCCGAGCTCGCTGCCGACCCGGACCTGGTCACCCAGCTCGAGGTACTTCTGGTGCTGGGAATCGAACCGCGGCCACTCGGGAAGACCGTCGGCATTGGGATCGCCGGTCTTGGCGAACTGCACCCAGTACTGGATCATGACCTCGGCGAGCTTGCGATCGGTGTCGTCGAAGGGCTTCTCCGCCAGAGTGTTGAACACATAACCGAGCTCGGCGGCGTGATGGGCTCCCCAGGCCGGCTGCGCGGGGCTGCGCCGAGTGAAGTGATACTGGTACACCGGGCTACCGGTCTTGCTCGCGCCGAACAGCATGTTGCGGGTTGCGCGCAAGAACCAGGTGTCGGTGAAGAACCGGTTGAGCTGCGTCTTCAGCTCGTCGGGAGTTGACGACGGATAGAGCTTGGCAACGGTCGCCGCCTGGTTGCCGTAGACGCCGGCGATCATGCCCTCGAAGGCGGCGCGGTCCGGGATCGGCATGAACGACAGAAACATGGTGCCTTCGTCGGCGTTGGTGCCGGCGATCATCGGCACCCGGTGATGCTGGCCCTTGGTGAATCGCTCCTCGCTCGAAGTCGGCATGAACCGACCGTCGACGGTGATCGCGGCCTGGAATCCGTTCTGCCCGGACTTCTGGACGATGGTCTGGGCATCCAGAGCGCGCAGCGCCGCGAGGGTCGGCGGCGCGGCGCCGGTCGCCATCCGCTTCGACCATTCGACACCGAGCTTCGAAGCACTCTTGACCGTCGGCGAGTCCTGCTCGAGGCGGGTGATGTTGGTCTCGGTGACCCACGCGCTCTCGGCGATGGCGCGGTGGAACAGCCCCTCGGCCAGCGGCGACGCCATCAGAGCGTGGACGCTGGTGCCGCCCGCCGACTCGCCGAAGATCGTGACGTTTGAGGGGTCGCCGCCGAACTTGTCGATGTTGCGCTTCACCCACTCGAGCGCGGCGATCTGGTCGAGGAAGCCGTAGTTGCCAGAGGCGCCATCCTTCGACTCTTTCGACAGCTCTGGGAGCGCCAGGAATCCGAGAGCTCCCAGGCGATAGTTGATGCTCACGAGGACGACCCCGCGGCGCGCTAGAGCCGAGCCTTCGTAGCCGACCTGGTTGCTCCAGCCCATGGTCAGACCACCGCCATGGATCCACACCATGACCGGCCGCTTGGCGCCGGGGAAGCCGACGCCGGAGACGGGGGCGGCGATCGTCCACACGTTCAGGAACAGGCAGTCTTCGTTCGGCGTCGGGAACGGCTCGCCGGTCATCGCCGCCAGCATCGGCAACTGCGGGCAGATCGTCCCGAACTTGGTGGCGTCTCGCTCACCCTGCCACGGGGCCACCGGCGCTGGTGGCCGCCAGCGCAGGTCTCCGAGAGGTGGCGCCGCGAACGGGATGCCACGAAAGACTCGCAGGCCAGACGCCTCGTCGAGGACCTCGCCGCGCAGCTTCCCGGAGTCGATCGCCACCACCGGGGCGGCCGTATCTACGGCCGCGGATTCGGCAGTCACCGGCGGCGGCAAAATCGTAAGGGCAAGGGCGGCCAAAGAAGCGATCAGCACAAGACCCGAGCGAGCGGTAGACATGGGTGGACCTCCGAGAGTCGATGGGAATCCGAGGGTGAAGCACCGCTAGTGTAGCAACGGGCTCCGAGCGAGCGGCCGGAACCTGCCGGCCGATTGGTCTGGCTCCCTAACCGGTCGTACCATCCTTCGCATGCACCAACCACCACGGCCAGTCGCCTCCGACATCGTTCTGACCGGCGGCCGCGCCTACCACCTCCGGATCGCGCCGCACGAGGTGGCGTCGCGGATCTTCCTGGTCGGCGACCCGGCGCGGGCGTTTCGGGTCGCTGCCCGCTTCGACGCGGTCGAGCACGACATCCGACATCGTGAGTTCGTCACCCTCACCGGCCGCCTCGACGATCTGCCGATGACCGTGATCGGCACCGGCATCGGCACCGACAACGTCGAGATCGCGCTGCTCGAGGCGTGGGCGGT
>JAQBHE010000250.1:0-2832 GCA_032128015.1 Holophagae bacterium | reverse complement strand
CTCAAGCGTCGAGTGCCCGACGCACGAAATGGGTCAAGGTTGCAGCATCGAATGGCTTTTGCAGCAGTCTCTCGCTCTGGAGCAGCGGGTTCTCGCGCTCGCTGTCCGAGGCGTAGCCCGAGATGAACAGGAACTTCAGGTCGTGGCGGATCTCGATCAGCTCATCCATCAGCTCGGGGCCGCTGAGGCCCGGCATCACGACATCGGTGAGCACGAGGTCGAACTGGGAACCGTCGCCGAAGTTTGCGAGGGCTTCGCGCGAGCTGCCGGTCGAAGTGACCCGGTAGCCGGCACGCTCGAGCATCGCGACCACGACTCTCCGGGTCGCCGCCTCGTCCTCGACCACTAGCACCGACTCGGTGCCGCGGGCGAGCTCGCGATCGATGGCCTCGGGACGTGTCGACGGCGCCTCAGTGCTCGGGCGAAACAGCACCTCGAACGTCGCGCCAAGGCCCGGCTCACTCTCGACCAGGATCACCGCGTCATGCTGGCGGGCGATCGCGTAGACCGTGGCCAGGCCGAGCCCGGTTCCCTTGCCGCTTTCCTTGGTGGTGAAGAACGGCTCGAAGAGGCGGGCGCGGATCGCATCATCGAAGCCGCAACCGTGGTCGCGCACCCGCAAGACCACGTGCTCGCCCGGGGCGGCGGCTGACGCGCCCGCGGCCTTCTCCTTGGTCGCCGTCGATCCGGCGATCTCGATCTCGATCGTGCCGCCGGCAGGCATCGCATCGTGGGCGTTCTGCACCAGGTTCAGGAGCACGTGCTCGATCTGGTTGGTGTCGGCGCGGACGGTCCAACTGCCAGGTGCGATTTCGAGGACGAGCTGGTAGCGCTCGCCAACCAGGCGCTTCAGCATCCCCAGGCTCGCTCCGACGGTCTCGGCCAGGTCGACTACGCGAGGCCGCGCCAGCTCCTTGCGACCGAACATCAGCAGTTGCGCCGTGAGCTGGCGCGCGCGTTCGGAGGCGGCAGCGATCTCGGTCACATGCTCCCGGCGAGGGTCGTCCGAGGCGAGCTCTTCGATGAGCATCGCCGCCGAGCCGCCGATGACGGTCAGCAGGTTGTTGAAGTCGTGGGCGACCCCGCCGGCGAGCCGCCCCACTGCGTCCATCTTCTGGGCCTGGCGAAGGTTTGACTCGAGCTCGCGTTGGGCGGTGACATCCTCGACCAAGGTCTCGAAGAGCTCCTCGTAGCCTTCGCTGCTCGGCACGATGCGAGTGCTCGCCCGGACGATCAACTCCGTGCCATCGCGTCGCCGCCAGAGCACCTCCACTCCGTCGAGTCGTTTCTCGATGCGCAGACGCGTCACCAGTGCCTCGCGCTCGTCGGGGTTCTTGTAGAGGTCGCGCGCCATGTCGATGGACAGAAGCTCCTGCTCGGTGTCGTATCCGAGCATCTGGACCAGCGCCGGATTGACCTCGACCAGTTGTCCGCTCGCGGTCGCCAGAAAGATGCCGTAGGCCGCGTGCTGGACGAGGTTGCGGTAGCGCGTCTCTGCTCGTCTCAGGCGCTCTGCTGTCTCGACATCCGACGTGATGTCGCGCATCGTGACCAGGACCGCGCGCACCACCGCGTGATCGAGCAGATTCGACAAAGTCAGTTCGAGCCAGCGCCACGATCCGTCCTGGTGCAGGTGGCGGATGCGCTCCCGCTCGATGCTCGGCGTTTCGCCGGCTGCCCGGGCGAGCGTCGCGCCGAGCCGCTCGCGATCCTCTGGATGCGTCTGCTCGAGCACCGAGCGTCCGACGCGCGCGTTCGCGTTGTCGCCGAGGATGCGCTCGTTGGCCGGGCTGGCGTACACGATCGTGCCGTCGGGACGGAGCAGCCAGGAACCATCGCCGCTGTTCTCGACCAGCGAGCGAAAGTGCTTTTCGGCGCGGGCCAACTGGTCGTGCAGGAGCTCGAGATCGCGCAGTTTGGACACCAGCTTCTGGGCAAGCCGCTCGTCATGGGCGCGCAGGAACTCGAGCTCATCGGCGAGCCGCACCGCGCCGGGTTCGAGGGCCCCGCGCTCGCTGGCTGCCAGAAGATCGTCAAGTGCGGCCCACAGCGCCTCGGGTCCGAGCGGCTTGACGAGGAACCTTGCCGCGCCGAGATCGAGGGCCAGTTGTTCGTCGCTCGGCTCGACGAAGGTAGCGCTGTAGACCACGAACGGAATGTGGCGGAGCGCCGGATCGGCGACCCACTGGCGGCAGAGCAGGTAGCCGTCCATTCCCGGCATCAGGAGATCCGAGATCACCAGATCCGGTGGTTCGTCGCGCGCCATGGCGAGCGCGGCGACACCATCGTCCGCCGAGCGGACCTGGTGCCCGCGCGCGCTTCGACGCCACGGTCGCGATCCATCCGACCATGGCTGAGGAGTTCGTGACCCTGCGCTCGCCCCGGGCCAGGCGATAGAATGGCGCGATCTTCGACTTCGGGAGGTGAGGAATGGGCGACTCGGTACAGCGGGTGACGCGGCAGTCTTGGGGCTCGCGCCTGGGTGGCGCGGTCGCTGGCGTGGTGGTTGGTCTCGCGCTCGGCGCCGGCGGCGCGGGGCTGTTGTTCTGGAACGAAGGGAGGGCGGTCAAGCGCTACCAGACCCTCAAGGAGGGAGCGTCGGCGGTGATCTCGGTGGCATCGCAGCAGGCCGATTCTCAGAACCAGGGAAGACTCGTCCACGCCTCCGGTCGCGCGACGACCGACGAGACCCTGCGCGATGACCGTTTCGGCGTCGAGGCGGTGGCGCTCAAGTTGCGGCGGCGAGTCGAGATGTACCAGTGGGTGGAGCACACCCGCTCCGAGGAGCGCAACAAGCTCGGTGGCGGAACCGAGACCGTGACGACCTACTCC
>JAQBHE010000249.1:0-2738 GCA_032128015.1 Holophagae bacterium | reverse complement strand
CCGATCACTCGCCGCTCTTCGTTCCTCTTGCTACGCTGCTTCATGGGTCAACCTCCTTTGAGCTCTCAAGCTCGTCGTTTCCTGCAGCACCATTCTTGGCGACTGCGTTAGGAGGTTGGCCTTCTCATCCCATCTACCCCTCGGAGGGATCTCTATCGGCGACGGCGCGGCACCGCGATCAGCCCGTCGCTGACTTTCCTCGGACCGGTCGCGTCCGATGGGTGGTTCACGATCTTCCCCTCGACCACCATGGTGGTGGAGCCGCCGCCGTCGAGGTTGAGCGCGTTCTCGAGGCCGAGACCCGATGCCAGATGCTGCAGCTCGGCGAAGGTCATCCCGAGGGCGAGCTCGGGATTGCGACCGTCGATCGTGACCAGCCAGATCGTTCCTTTCTTCGAGGTGCCGATGAGGGTGCGGGGATGGCGCTCGGTGTCGAATCCCGAGCGCAGTCGTTCCTCGGTCCAGTCGTCGAGCGCTCGTCCGTGGAGGACGAGCAGACCGGCGCCGCCGACGATGTCGTCGGCTCGAGCCCAATGCGCCGGATCGGACCCTCTCGTGGTATGGAACCGGGTCTCGACGACGACCAGCTGATCGCGGTCGAGTCCTTCGAGGCTGGCCGGCAGGGCGAGCCCGCCGAATGACAGCACTACGCCGTCTCGGGGAATCGCGGTCTTGCCAGCGGTCGATGGTGGCTCGAGCACACGCAACGGCGAGCCGCCGAGGCGCCATTCGACGCCAGCTTTGTCGGTCTCAGCATCGGTACCGCTGTCGGGTCCGTAGCGCGGTGTGTACAGCATGAGCTTGCCGGTTTCCCGCGGAGTATCCACGCCGTCGATCGGGATCTCGAGCTCCTCGTCGCCGTGGCGATATCGGAGCACGACCGATGCGCTGACTCGGTCGAACAGCAGCCTCACCGGCTGACCCGGACGGCGGACGATGCCGACGGCGCCGCGGGTGAGCGCGCTGTCGCTGATGAGCTCGCCGGCGACTTGCAGCACCCCGGTGGGGTCTCCGGTCTTGACCACGAAGAACCCGGCGTTGACCGCTGCCAGCGCGTCGTGGCGGGCCGCCATGTCGGGCACGGTTTCGAGCGCGATCACCCTCTCGAGCGCGGTGACGCTCTGGAGATCCACTTTCGAGGGATCGAGTCGAAGGATCTGCATCGCGACCGGACCGGGGGGATCGAGCAGGTTGGGGTCGTTCAGGCGGTAGAGCCGGATGCCAGCTGCGACTCGCTCCGCCTTGCCCAGATGGAGCGGCGCGGACGACGAGCAGGCCGCCGCGAGGATCGCCGCCGCGACCAGCGCGATGCCGAGGATGGCCCGAGCGAGGCCGCGGGCTGCGCGGCCGAGCTCCCGACCGCGGTCGGTGTCAGCCGAGGCGTGGGATGGAATTCCTCGCAACGTGTTTCCTGCCCAGGGTTCCTGCCGGGCTACAGCGGCCAATCGAGTCGGCCGTGGGCGAGGGTACCGGAGAGCAGGCGCCGGGGAGCCGACTTACTCGAAGGCCGTTGTTGCTTCCGCGCACCCACGACCGCGGACCAGCTCGACTTCGTCGCCCACCGCGATCTCGCCGCCTTCGATCACGAAGCAGTTGAGCGCGAGCTTGCCCTCGAACCGTTGGTAGATGCCTCGGGTGATCTCCTTGTCTTGGACCAGGGTGTCCGGGTGGTACGAGGTCATGATGCAGCGCAGGCGCAGATCTTGGACGCCGATCAGCACTTCGCCGACTCGTAGGCACGCGCCCGGCCACTGACCTTCGGACAGGCCCTCGACACCGCCGATCACGATGTTTGGTCGTAGACGGCGGTGGTCCTGCCCGAAGGCGGCGATCGCGCCGTCGGTGGCCACCAGCAACGGCAGCACGTCGAAGCGCTGGGCGCTCTCGTCGCGCACCAGCCGCGCGCCCGGCCCGCCGATGTAGACAACGCCGGCGGCGACTTCGTGGCTGTCCCAGGGCCGACCGTCCACCATCACCGCTCCCAGCGGACCCAGCGAGCCGCGGTGGCCCAGAAAGCGTGGGTGCGAACGAGAGGTGATCGTGCGGCCCGCGGCGGTCTCGACGTGCACGATTCGGTCGCCCTCGATGCCGAGCGACCCCACGTGAACGTGGTCGAGCTTCTCACCGGCCATGGTCTTGACCGGATATCGCCAGATTTCCTTGATGTTCATCGCCACCTCTGTCTTGTTCCGGAGGACGAGCCGGGACGTAGAGAGCCGTTCGGAATCGCCGCAATCTACCAGGGACCGAAGCTCTGGATTGGGCGCAACCCGGGCTTGCTACACGCCACCATGACGCAGCGCTGATGACGACAACCGATTGCCAGACCCACGACGATGCCTCGAATCTGCGGTTGACGAGCCGCAGTTTACCGGGTTAAATGAGGCTATGGATCGCGATCTTCAGACTATCGTGCTGAGGGACAATCCGTGGCTCATCGAGCCAAACCGTCTCCGAGCCTGGCTCCGCGCCCGCTTGCCGGGGACGTTCCTTCCGCGACAGGCGGCGCAGGACTCCGGCCGGCGTTGGGCCGAGACCGACCGGGCCCACCTGGTGATTGGGCCGCGCCAGGCCGGAAAGTCGACGATGATCTGGGCTCATCTTGCCGCCGCCGGCCAGCCGGCGCTGTTCGTCGACTGCGAACAGCCACTGGTGCGGGATTGGTGTCGATCGGCGCCGCTGTTCCTCGACGACTTGGAGAAGTTGATTCCCGCTCAGGTGACCTTGTTCTTCGAGGA
>JAQBHE010000248.1:0-11881 GCA_032128015.1 Holophagae bacterium | reverse complement strand
CGCGCGCGCGGACGACGCTGCGACCAATCCCGCGACCGACATCACGGCGCTGGAACGCATCCAGGACCTGGGACACCTGGAACTGCTGATACTGCGCCTGCCTGAACTGGTCGGCTCGCCGCTCTCGATCAATGCGCTGCGCGAGGACCTGCAGGTGAGCCACAAGACCGTCGCCTCCTGGCTCCAGGTGCTGGAGCGGCTGTTTGCGGTCTTCCGGCTCGCGCCGTTCGGCGCCCCGCGCATTCGCGCGGTGAAGAAGGAGCAGAAGCACTACCACATGGACTGGACGACGATTCCGGAGCGCGCCGCGCGGTTCGAGAACCTGGTGGCGTGCCATCTGCTCAAGTGGGTGCACTTCGAGCAAGATGCGCACGGCCGCGACCTCGACCTCCGCTACTTTCGCGACACCGATCGCCGCGAGGTCGACTTCGTGGTCACCGACCGCGGTCAGCCGATTCGCTTTGTCGAGTGCAAGCTCGGCGATCGTGACATCGACCCCGGGCTCAAGTATCTCGCCAAGCGCTTCCCGCAGGCAGAAGCGTGGCAGATCTCGCTCGACGGCGCGAAGGACTACGTCACCGACACGGGGATTCGCGCGGCGCCCGCCCTCACCTTGCTGCGCGAGCTCGTCTGACGTTGGTCAACCGCGGAACATCGACGCCTTCGATGAGGCGGCGAGACGATCCTAGGTGCAGGCGTCCTAGACGCCTGCGAGAGCGCCGCTCTGCTCTTCGAGCTCGGCCCATTCGTTCATCAGCTCGTCGATCCGAGCCTTGAGCCGCTTCTGCTCGAGCTCCAGAGCACGGACCTCCTTCGGGCTCGAGCGCGTGAAGGTGGTCGGGTCGCAGAAGATCTCGTTGATCTCGTGCACCCGCGACTCGGCGGTCTCGATCTCGCGGGTCACCGCCTCGAGGTGCGCCTTGCGCTTGCCGGCCGCCTTGCGGTCGGGCGGTGTCTCGGGGGAGGCCTCGCGCGCCTTGGTCTCCCGTCGCTCGCGGCGCACTCGCAGCATCACCGCTTCGGAATCGAGGTGGTCGTCGCCGCATTGCTGGAGGAACTCTTCGTAGGTGCCGTGGTAGTCGTTGACTCCTGCCGCGGTGATCTCGACGACGCGGGTGGCGAGCTCGGAGACGAACCAGCGGTCGTGGGAGACGAAGATCAGGGTCCCCGGGTAGTTGTTCAGACCCGCTACCAGCGCCTCGATTGCCTCGAGGTCGAGGTGGTTCGTCGGTTCGTCGAGCACCAGGACGTTGGGGCGCTCGACGATCTGACGGGCGAAGATCAGACGCGCGGCTTCGCCGCCACTTAGGGAACCGAGTTTCTTCATCACCTCATCGGACGAGAACAGGACCGCGCCTAGTTGGCCGCGCACGAAACCGATCGGCTCGGCGGGGCAGGCGTCCCACAACCACGACTCGACGGTCTTCTTGGGGTCGCCGAGCTGCTCGCGGTGGTCCTGGGCAAAGTAGCCGACTCGGGCCTCGTAGCCCCACTCGACCTTGCCGTCGTCTTTCTCGGTGGCGCCCACCGCGATCTTGAGCAAGGTCGATTTGCCGATGCCGTTGGGCCCGAGGATCGCTACTCGTTCGCCGCGGCGCACCGTCAGGTCGACGCCCGCAAGCACCGGTTGATCTCCGTAGCTCTTGGTCACGGCCTCTAGCTCGAGCACCTGCTTGCCGCTTGGACGCACTTGCTCGAAGCGGAACCTCGGATAGCGCCGCGAGCTCTGGAGAAGCGGCTCGATGATGATCTTCTCGATCATCTTGATCTTGCTCTGGGCCTGGCGCGCCTTGGACGCCTTGGCACGGAAGCGATCGACGAAGCTCTTGTGCTGGTCGATCTCGCGCTGGCGGCGATCGATCTCGGTCTCGCGGCGTTCGCGCTCTTCGATCTTGGCCTCGGCGAACGCGGTGTAGTCGCCGTGGTAGAGCAGGATCGCGCCATAGTCGACATCCAGGATCCCGGTGCAGACGTTGTCGAGGAAACGGTGGTCGTGGGAGACCACCATGGTCAGCCCCTTGAAGCTCTCGAGGAACTTCTCGAGCCAGCGGATCGAGATGATGTCGAGGTGGTTGGTCGGCTCATCCAGGAGCAAGATGTCGGGTTCGGACGCCAGCACCTGGGCGAGCAGCACCCGCAGCTTGAACCCTCCGGAAAGCGCCGACAGCGGCTCAGGGTGGCGCTCGGTCGGGATCCCTAAGCCCTCGAGGATCTCGGCGGCGCGTGCCTCGAGGGTGTAGCCGTCGTGGCGCAGTACGATGTCCTCGAGCTGGGAGTAGCGATCGGCGTCGAAGTGATCGTCGGCGCGCTCGAGCACCTGTTCTTTCTCCACCATCGCCTGCCACAACTCGGCGTTGCCCATCATCACGACGTCGAGGATGCGATCCTCTTCGTAGCGGAAGTGGTCTTGGCGCAGGACTCCGAGGCGGCTGCTCTTGGGGCGCGACACTGTGCCCTCGCTCGCCGGCTCTTCGCCGGAGATCACCCGCAACAGGGTCGATTTTCCGGATCCGTTCGCGCCGACGAGGCCGTAGCGCTCGCCAGCGTTGAGCTGGAGCGAGACGCCGGCGAACAGGGTCTGTCCGCCGTAGTACTTGCCGAGATTCGCGAGCGCCAACATTTCGGCGGCAGGATATCTCAACGACGCACTGTGGCCCCCGGGCCGTGGCCAGCGGGCGCGGGGATTGCATGCTCCAGCGGTGCCGGGGCCGAGTGCCGGCGCGACGAGGTCAGGGGAAGCGGATGGCGAAGGAACGAAGTGGATCGTTTTCTTGAGGGCGAGCGATGAGCGGGCGCTCTCGGCTCACGAGCCGTCGGTCTCGGCTCCGGGGACGCTGGCCGAGCCGTCGTTGGCGGTGGGCGACGGGGATCGTCGGACTGTTGCTCGCCGGGGGCGCCCTATGGACGATCGCGCCGTTCTGGAGGATCGCGGGCCAGTTCGGCGAGACGCCGGCACGGATTCCGTCGCGGTTGTTCGAGAGCCCGCCGGTGCTCGAGACCGGGACCCGGATCGCTGACGCTGACCTGGTGGCGCTGTTCGTTGCCCGCGGCTACCGCGAGGCGATGGACCCGGGCCCGCTACCCGTCGGTCGCTACCGCCAGGACGCGCAGCGGCTCGCCGTGCAACTGCGCCCGTTTCCGAGTCCCAGCGGCATGACCCGGGCGGTCGAGCTATCGATCGAAGTCGAGGGCAACCGCATTGCCCGCCTCGACCTCGGCGGTCAGCGGGTCGAGTCGGTGTGGATCGACCCGCGACTGCTCGCCACGTACTACAGCCCGCGGCTCGCCGACGTTTGGCCGGTGCGGGTGGACGAGCTGCCGCGCCACGCCATCGAGGCCGTCCTGGCGGCCGAGGACATCGGGTTCTTTCGCCACCCCGGCTTGTCGCTGAACGGGATCCTGCGGGCGTTGTGGGTCAACTTCCGCGGCGGTCGGATCCAGCAGGGCGGCAGCACCTTGACCCAGCAGCTGGTCAAGAACCTGTACCTCACCGCCGATCGAACCTGGGCGCGCAAGGCCCGCGAAGCCGTGCTCGCGGTGCTGCTCGAGCTGCGCTACGAGAAGCGTCAGATCCTCCAGGCCTACCTCAACGAGATCTTCCTCGGCCGGGTCGGACCGGTGAACCTGGTCGGCATCGGCTCAGCAAGCCGGGCCTACTTCGGGGTTCCCGCGAGCGAGCTGAGCCTGACCGAGGCAGCGACCCTCGCCGGACTCATCCGCTCGCCGTCGCGGTTGTCGCCAGTGGCTCACCCCGAAGAGCTGCGGGCGCGCCGCAACGAGGTCTTGGCGCGGATGGCCGAGCTCGGGTGGCTCGACGCGGAGGTGATGCGCGGGGCACAGGACGCGGCGCTCGGCGTTCGCGAGCCCAGCCTGGACCTGCGCCGGGCGCGCTACGCCGCCGATGCCGCCGCCAGCGAGGCGCGTCGTCGCTTCGGTCTCCCCGGGCTCGAGGATCGCGGCTACACCGTGATCTCGACCCTCGACTTCGACGACCAGATCGCTGCCGAGAAGTGGCTCGGCTGGGGAGCTTCCCGGGTCGACGGACGCAGTCGGCGGGGCACCGGTCGAGTGGAGGCCGCGCTGTTGTCTGCCGATCCGCACGATGGCCGGGTGTTGGCGTGGGTGGGTGGGCGGGACTATGCGGTCTCCCAGTTCGACCGGATCCGCTTCGCCAAGCGTCAGCCGGGCAGCGCGTTCAAACCGGTGGTGTTGGCAGCGGCGTTCGCCGAGCGCACAGCAACCCCGAGCGCGCTGCTGGTCGACGAGCCGATCACCGTCCACCAGGGAAGCCAGGAATGGTCGCCGAACAACGACGATCTCGAATTTCGCGGCGTGGTCTCGGTGCGCCAGGCGATCGAGCAGAGCCTCAACGTCCCGACGGTTCGTCTGGCCCTCGATGTCGGCCTCGAGAGGGTGATCTCGTGGGGCCGCGAGCTGGGAATCGAAAGCCCGATGGCCAAGGTGCCGAGCCTGGCGCTCGGGGCCTTCGAGGTGACGCCGCTCGAGTTGCTGCGAGTGTTCGCGACCCTGGCGGCCGGGGGTGTGGCTTCCGAGCTGCACCTCGTCGAAGCGGTTCTCGATCGCGACGGCACGCGGATTGTTGGTCGAGCCTTAGCGGCGCCGAAGCGCGTCCTCGATGCCGGATCGGCGTTCATGGTGACCTCGGTGCTCGAAGGCGTTGTCGAACGGGGCACCGGCCGCGGCGTTCGTACCGAAGGGCTCGACGACATCGTCGCCGGCAAGACCGGGACCAGCAGCGGCGGCCGCGATGGCTGGTTCATTGGCTACACCCCCGGGCGGGTCACCCTCAGCTGGGTCGGCTACGACGACGGTCGCGAGGCCGACCTCTACGGTTCACAAGCCGCGCTGCCGTCGTGGGCCCGGTTCATGAAAGCCCGGCGTCCGGTGGGTGGCTACGGTCTGGCTCCGGCTCCCGCGGCGGTGACCACGGTGACCATCGATCCCGAGACCGGCGGCTTGGCGACCAGCCGTTGCCCGCAGGTGGTCGCCGAGGTGTTCTTCGTCGACCAGAGGCCGCGCGAGCTGTGTCCGGCGCATGACGCTCGCGGCTGGTGGTCGCGAGCCGGACGACGGCGACGGGAGCCGCCCGGTGATGGAGGGTGACTGAGGGTGATCGAGGGTGATGGAGGGTGATGGAGGGTGATGGAGGGTGACTGAGGCGGCCGGGGAGCGTCCGCGCCGGTAGAATCAAAAGTCCGGGGGCGGGATCGCAGCCCGGGGCCGCAACTTGGACCACACCATGTCATCGACATCCCCATCGACCTCATCGATGTCCTCATCGACCTCATCGATGTCCTCATCGACCTCAACGACGTCTTCGTCGCCCTCAGCGACGTCTTCGTCGCCGCCGTCCCGGCGGCCGCCGCCGGTCGTGCTCCGCTCGCTCGGTGTTGCCGGCGGGGTCTTTTTGGGCGCGGTGCTGCTCTTCGGCGCCGTCACCAAGGCGCTCGACCCGGCGGCCTTCGTCGCTCAAGTGCGCGCCGAAGGTCTCGACTTCTGGTTGCCCGCGGCCATGGTCGCCTTCGTCGCACTGGCCATGGAGGCCGGACTCGGCACGGCGTTGCTCCTCGGCCTGCGCCGCTTGTGGGTGCTGGTGCCGGCAGCGGGCCTGGTGGTGTTCTTCTTGTTCCTGACCGGACGCTCGTACCTCCGAGCCATCCAGGGGATTGTCGACGAGTCGGGCTGCGGCTGCTTCGGCAATCTGGTCGAGCGCTCCCCGGCCGCGGCCTTCTGGCAGGATCTCGCTCTCTTGCTGCCGGGGCTGGTACTGGCGTTCCTTTGGCGCAGCGTCGTTCCTGGGGCTTGGCCGCGAGCGCGGCTCGCGGCAGTGGCGGCGGCGACCGCGGCGCTATTGGGCTTCGCCTGGAAATCGCCGGAGCTGCCGCTCGACGACTTCGCTACTCGTTTGCGCCCGGGAGTCGCTCTGACCGACCTGTGCGCAACCACCGCCGAGAGCCGGCTTTGCCTGTCGACCGTCGCCCCGGAAATGATGTCGGGACGGCACCTGGCGGTGATTGCCGATCTCGAGGATCCGGCTTTCGGGGCCGCGGTCGATGCCCTCAACCAACGCGCGCTCGCCGGCGAGGCGGTGTGGGTGTTGAGCGCCGACACCGCCGAGCAGCAACGCGCGTTCTTCTGGCAGTGGGGGCCGGTGTTCCGGATCGTCGAGGCCCCGCAGGCACTGCTGAAGCCGATGTACCGATCGTTGCCGCGCGCGTTTCTCGTCCTAGACGGCCGGGTGATCGAGACCTACCGCGAGGTCCCGGGAGCGCCCGGCCTCGAAACATGACCCCGGTTGCTGCCAAAGAGCGCGCCCGGACCAGCCGGGCGAGCGCCCGCCTCTGGAGATCTGGAGATACTGCCGTGATCGAGTTTCCCCGCACTTCTGTTCCTGCTCGCGTTCCTGCTCGTGTTCCCGCTCGTGTCTCTGTTCGATGCGTCCCGGTCCCACCGTTGCTGGTGTTGTCAGTGATCGTCGGGTCTGCGATCCTCGGGCTTGGCGGCGCGCTCGGCGCCCAAGGCTCCGACTCCTTGTTCAAGGGATTCGAGCCCACCGGCGACTTCGTGTTGTTTGTCGACGGCCAGGTCGACCAGACCGCCGGGATCTATCAACAGTCGAGGATCCCGGCGTTCCTGGTGCTGCCGACCCAGTCGTCGTCGCCGTTCTTGCTGGTGCCGCGAACCAAGGCGGTCCAGACCGTCCACATCATGAAGATCACCAAGCAGGCGAATGGCGATCTCGACCTCGCCGCCGACGCGGTGTTCGAGCAAAGCGGCGAGTTCCGCCTCGATGGCACGGCGCTGCTCTTCGAGGTCGACGGCCACAGCTTCCGGCTCGCCGACAAGCCGCCGCTGCTTGGGCTCCATCGTGGCGCCGAGCTCAGCGGTTATTCGCCGAGCTACGCCCGGCTCGCCGACGAGTACCAGCCGGCAGCGAGCTCGCTCGCTGCGCTCAGGAGCGAGACCCGCGACGTCCATGTCCGGGTCTACTTCGGCAGTTGGTGCCCGTTTTGCGGTCGCTATGTGCCGCGGATCGTGCGGGTCGCCCGGGAGATCGCGGGCTCGAAGGTCAAGATCGATTTCTATGGTTTTCCGCCGGGGATCTCGGGCGACCCGGTCGCCGCGCAGGCCAAGATCAACAGTGTCCCCACCGGCGTGGTGTTCGTCAACGGTCGCGAGGTCGGGCGCCTCCAGTCAGACGACTGGAATGCCCCCGAGAAGTCGCTCGAGCGACTTCTCGGCAAGTGATCAGTGACGCCCGCTCGCTCGGGGAGACAAGACGACTGGCGCCCCGTTGATACCGGGACGCCAGCCGCGGAGATCGTCTCGAGCGCTTTGCGCGTCGCCCGTTGCTGATTCCTACGGTTGGTCGCCGCGAGTCGTTGGGGCGGGGCCCCCCCCAATCCTTGGGGCGCCCCCCCCAAGGGCGGGGTCGCGAAAAAACGCGGCCGCCACTGACGCCGGGTGGCCGATCTCGGCTTGACCCTCGCCGTCGGTCCGCCAGTCCGCGGGCATGTGGCGCTGGTACAGCGCGGAGACGAAACGGTGGTCGAACAGCGCGATCACCCCGCGGTCCTTCGGTGAGCGAATAAGCCGGCCCGCCGCCTGGACCACCCGGGTCATCCCGGGAATCACGAACGCGTACTCGAAGCCGCGCTCGAAACGCTCCTGGTAGTAGGCCTCGAGGAGCTTCTGCTCGAGGCTCAAGGCGGGCAAGCAGGGTCCGACGACCGCCACCGCTCGCAGCATGTCGCCGGGGTAGTCGACGCCTTCGGCGAACACTCCTCCAGCGACCGCCAGCACCAAGACGTCGCCGAACAACGCCGAGCGCAGGGTGTCGAGGATCTCCTGGCGTTGCGATTCGCTGTCGGCGCGCCGCTGCACGAGCACCCGGCGGCCGAGGTCGGCGGGCAGGCGCTGGGCGATCTCGGTCAGGAACTGGTAGCTCGGAAACAGCGCCAGGCAGTTGCCAGGCACCGCGGCGGCGAACTCGCCGAGGCGCTCGGCGATCGGCAGGTAGTAGCGATCACGGAGGCGGTAGGTGGTGCGCACGGTCGAGTCGATCACCACGCGACGGTTGGCTGCCGGAAACGGGTTGTGGACCGAAAGCGAGGTGGTGCGGTCGGCGGCGAACCCGAGGAGGTCGCGGTAGAACTCGGTGGGGGTGAGGGTGGCCGAGAGACCGATCGTCGAATGGGTGCGGTTGATGAGATCGCCGAGGTATCGGCTCGCGTCTTTGCACAGCAGCCGAAACGAAGCCTGGCCACCCTCGAGCTCCAGGCACGCGCTGAATGATCCGTCCGTGGTCTTGTTGGCCAGCTGGAGGGTGTTCAAGAAGCGCAGGAACCCGAAGTACAGACCGGCGAATGGATCCTCGGCGCGGAAGCTCTTGGTCTCGCGGCGGTGCTCCAGGTAATCGATGAAGGCGCGGTCGAGCTCGGGGCGCAGCTCCCACAGTGCTTCCTCGGGGATCTCGGCCTCGACGATTGCGTTGGCACTCGGCTGCGGCAGCGCGTCGAAGACGGTGGCCTCGATCAGATCAGCGAGCCGCGAGCAGAGCTGGCGCAGCGAGCCGACCAGCGCGCCGGAGGTCGGTAGGGCTCCGAGCGCCTGCGCTGTTTGATGCGCCGTCTGGGCTTCGAGCCGCGGGCTGTAGTAGCCGCGTCCGCGATCGATCAGGTTGTGGATCTCGTCGACCACCAGCACGGTGTCCGAGAGGTCGTTGTCGGGTCCGAAGTCGTGGAGCTGAACGTAGGGGTCGAAGGCGTAGTTGTAGTCGCAGACGACAGCTTGTACCTGGGTGCCCAGCTCGAGGCTGACCTCGAACGGGCAAACTTCGCTGTCGCGGGCGGCGGCGAAAACCTCGTCGGGGAGCAGGCTGGGGTGGCGCTCGAGCAGCCGCGGCACCAGCTGCGAGCGTGCCAGCTTGGGGAAGTAGTCCTTGGCAAACCGGCAGTAGTCCTCGTGGCAGATCACTTCGTCGTTGGCGCACATCTTCGCTTTCGCCCGCAGCTGCAAGGATTGGAAGGCGCGGTCGCGGTTCAACAGGTCGAGCACCTGGTTCGCCATCGTCTGCTGCAGGGTCTTGGCGGTGAGCACGAACACTCGCTTGTCGTGCTCGAGCGCGAAGCGCATCACCGGGAACAGGCAGGCGACGGTCTTGCCGAGGCCGGTGGTGGCTTCGACCAGGCAGTGCTCGCGCTGCTCGAGCGCCAATTGCACCGCGTCGACGATCTCGCGTTGGCCGGCCCGCGGCTGATGGTAGGGGAACTCGATGTTGGCTGCGAGCAGCCGCCGGCGCGCGACCGCTTCATGCCGTCCCTGGTCTTCCTTCACCAGGACCTCGAGGCGACGGCGCACCGTCGCCGCCAAGGCCACCGCGTCGACCTCGAGCGGCAGGAGCTCGATGGCATCGTCCTCGGCCCCGATCGCGATCAGCACCAACTCGGCGCGCACTGGCTCGCCGCGGAGCTCGGAGGTCATCCAGGCGTAGATCCGAGCCTGGCGCTGGTAGAGATCGGCGAGTGCTGGCGGCAGCGGGTTGCCTGCGCGCACCGACTTGATCTCTTCGACGCGCAGCACGCCATCGGGATCCCGACACAGGCCATCGAGACGCCCGCGTAGCGAGACCGCGTAACCGGCGTGGTCGAGCTCGAGGGTCAGGGTGACCTCGCGCTGATAGCTCGGATCCTCGCGCATCCTCCGCTCTTGGTAGCGACTGTGGATCGCCTGGCCGAGCCACATCCGCTCGTAGCCGGAGCGTTGGCTGAATCCGATCCGCCGTCCGAGCTCACGCTCGAGCAGGTCGGCCACCGAAAGATGGAGCGTGAGCTGGTCGTGATCGAAGCGCGGCGGCACGGCCGACAGTATAGGAGCGAGCCAGCTCGGCTGCCCTTCCAGGCAGGCTGCGAGTGGCGGCTACCGATACAAATGGGATAGTGTCGGGCCATGGCGACCCAGAAAGGCGGACCGGGAGACCTCCTCGACTTCGATTTCTCGAAGCTCCCCAAGTTTCCGCGGCTTCCCACTGGCGGCGCATTCCGGCTGCGCTCGATCGTGGTCGTGGTCCTGGTGTTGGTGGTCTTGGTATCGAGCTTCTACACCATCGAAACCGACGAGGTCGGGATCATCCTGCGCCTCGGGAAGTACCGCGGCACCGAGAACGACGCGCCGCCCGGGCTGCACTTCAAGCTGCCGCTGATCGACCAGCTCTACAAGGTCCCGGTGCTGCGCCAGCTCAAAGAGGAGTTCGGCTTCCGCACCGAGGAGGTGGGCGTCCGTAGTCGCTTCTCCGATGTCGACGAGGAGGCGGCGATGCTCACCGGCGATGCCAACGTCGCCGTGGTCGAGTGGGTCGTCCAGTACCGGGTGGTCGATCCCTACCGGTTCGTGTTCAAGGTCCGGCGGATACGCGACACTTTTCGCGACATGACCGAGGCGGCGATGCGCCAGGTGGTGGGAGACCGCACGGTCAACGAAGTGGTGACGGTCGGCCGAGTCGAGATCGAGACCGAAGTCGAAAAGACCCTGCAGGCACTTTGCGACCAGTACGATACCGGGATCCGAGTCGACAAAGTCCTACTCCAGAGCAACAACCCGCCCGACCCGGTGAAGCCATCGTTCAACGCCGTCAACCAAGCGGAGCAAGATAGCAACAAGCTCCTGAACGAGGCCCAGGCCCAGTACAACCAGGTGATCCCGCGCGCCCGCGGTGAGGCGCTCCAGGCCATCGAGCAGGCCCAGGGCTACGCGCTCCAGCGGGTCAACCGCGCCGAGGGCGACGCCGCGCGGTTCGTCGCCTTCTATGACGAGTACAGGAAGGCGCCCGAGGTGACCCGCAAGCGGATCTATCTCGAGACCCTCGAAAAGGTGCTGCCGGCGGTCGGCAAGAAGCTCATCATCGACAAGGACATCGAGGGCCTGGTGCCGCTGCTCGACCTCAAGACCGCGGCGGCGGCCGCGATCGCGACCCGGGAGGGCGGGCGATGATCCGGCTGATCCCGGTGCTCGGAGCGCTGTTCGCGGTGTGGATTCTGGCGTCGTCGGCGTTCGTCGTGCGCGAGGACCAGCAGGTGGTGGTGACCCAGTTCGGCGACCCGGTGCGCGAGCCGATCACTACTCCCGGTCTGCGTTTCAAGATACCGCTGATCCAGCGGCTCCACTACTTCGACAAGCGCTTCCTCGAGTGGAACGGTGATGCCGAGGAGCTCCCCAGCAAGGACAAGAAGTACATCTTCGTCGATGTCTACGCGCGCTGGCGGATCGCCGATCCGCTGTTGTTCTTCCAGCGTCTGACCAACGAGATCGGGGCGCAGTCACGACTCGACGACATCCTCGACGGCGAGACCCGCAACGCGCTCGCTTCGCACAACCTGCTCGAGGTGGTGCGGTCGACCAACCGGACGCCGGCGGCCGACGAGTCCAACCCCGAGGAGTCGGTGTTCGAGCCGATCGTCTCTGGCCGAGACCAGATTCGGCAAGAGATTCTCCGTGGTGCCCAACGCAGCGCCGAGGGCCTGGGGATCGAGGTCCTCGATGTCCAGTTCCGTCGGATCAACTACAGCGATCCGCAGACCCAGCAGTCGGTGTTCAACCGCATGATCTCCGAGCGCCAGCGGATCGCCGATCGTTTTCGCTCCGAGGGTCAGGGCCAGGCGGCGCGGATTCTCGGCGAGATGGAGCGTGAGCTCGAGCGGATCCGTTCCGAGGCCTACCGCGAGGCGGAAGAGATCCGTGGCCGCGCCGACGCGTCGGCGACCCAGATCTACGCTGCCGCCTACAACCGCTCCGCCGATTCGCGGGAGTTCTACGAGTTCTTGAAAACGATGGAGACGTTTGAAAGCACCATCGACAAGGACAC
>JAQBHE010000247.1:0-9798 GCA_032128015.1 Holophagae bacterium | reverse complement strand
GCTGGTGATCGTTGCGGTGACCTTCTCGCTCCAGTTCTTCACCTCGGCGATCGGTTGGCTGCGGTTGACCTCGATGGTTTGGCAGAAGGGTGCGGTCTGGCAGCTGGTCACCTATCCGTGGATCGGAGTCGGCGGCCCGTCGCTCTGGATCCTGCTCGAGTTGCTGATCCTCTACTGGTTCGCGAGCGACGTGTTCCGGCTGCTGCGCCGCCGTCGGTTCTGGAATCTGGTGTTGTTCGCGACCGCGGGCGCCGGCGTCGCCGCGGTGGCCGCCGACTTCCTGGGGCGGGTGTTGGGGTTCGAGCCGGCGGTGCCGTTTCAGCTGATCCAGGGCCAGCGGACCTTGATGCTGGTGGTGGTGGCGGCGTTCGCCGTGCTGCGCGCCGAAGCGACCATCCTGCTGTTCTTCGTGCTGCCGGTGAAGGCGCGCTGGTTCTTGTGGATCGAGATCGCCTTCGGGTTCCTCGGTTTCCTGGGCTCGAAGGACTTCGCCGGGTTCACCGGAGTTCTCGCGGCAGTGGCGCTGACCGTATTCCTGCTCGAGCCGCGACGTTTTACGCGCGTCGGTCGCGAATCGCGGCTGCGCATGGAGCGCTGGTGGATCGAGCAGCGGCTCGGTCGGATGCGCAAGAAGAGCAAGCTCCGTTTGGTCGACGAGGACAAGGGGTCGCGCCGCGGCGATCCGTGGGTCCACTAGCTACTAGCAACGCCCAGCGGCCAGAAAAGGAGCCAGCGATGGGCACTACCACCGCAGTTGTGCCGCCGATGGCGGCAGATGGATTCGACGAAGGCCTGTCGGCGAGCCTGATCGAGCTGAGGCGCGATCTCCATCGCCACCCGGAGCTGTCGCTGCAAGAGGAGCGCACCTGTGGCCGTCTGGCCGAAGCTCTCGCGACCCTCGGAATCGACGAGGTTCGCCGGGTCGCCGGCACCGGCCTGGTGGCGCGAATCGCCGGTCGCGATGCGAGCGCTCCGAAAGTGGCGCTGCGCGGCGACATCGACGCGCTGCCGATCACGGAGTCGACCGGCCTACCGTACACCTCGGTTCATCCCGGGGTCATGCATGCGTGCGGCCACGATGTCCACGCCACCTGGGCGGTCGGCGCCGCTGCGCTCTTAGCGCGGGCGCCGGCCGAGGGCGACGTGCTGGTGATCCTGCAACCGGCCGAAGAGATCGGGCTGGGCGCGCTGCGGATTCTCGAGAGCGGAGCGCTCGACCAGGTCGATGCGATCTTCGGCGCGCACGTCGACCGACGCTTCCCGGTTGGCCAGGTGGTCGCCGACGTCGGCGCGGTCGGTGCGGCCGCCGACGCCTTCGATCTGGTGATCGAGGGCCGTGGCGGTCACGGCGCGCGGCCTCACCTCACGCACGATCCGATCGTCGCAGGTTGTCAGGTGGTTTCTGCGTTGCAGACCCTGGTGTCGCGACGCGTCGACCCGGGCACTCCGGCGGTGGTGACGATCGGCCGCTTTCATGCCGGCGCCGCTCCCAACGTCATCCCCGACCGCGCACTTCTCAGCGGGACGCTACGGTCGATGGACCCGGCGACCCGTTCCCTCCTGGCCTCTGAGCTGCGGCGGATGGCCGAACAGGTCGGCGACGCAATGGGTGTCCGGGTGGAAGTCAAGATGCACGAAGGCGGGTCGCCGCCGGTGATCAACGATCCACGCGCGACCGAGTGGGCGCGCCGAGCTGTGATCTCGACCGTCGGCGAGTCGGCGCTGGTGCCCCAGGGCGGGCTGAACATGGGTGGGGAAGACTTCGCGTTCTACTTGGAGCGAATCCCCGGCTGCTTCCTGCGGGTCGGAGCTCGCGAGCCTGGAGGCGAAGTGGTCGGGGCTCACACCCCGCAGTTCTTCGCGGCCGAGGAGGCGGTGTTCGTCGGCGCCGCGGTGCTCGCGGAGTCAGCGCGCGTCGCGTCGCGATCGCTCCGGGATGCCGGTGGCGCCGGCGGAGCTGGCGGAGCTGGCGGTGCCGCGTGAGCTGGCGACGCCTCCTGTGCTAGCGATCAGGCCGCGGGCACGAAAAAAGAGGGCACCCAACCGACCAGATCTCTCCGGCGCAGTCGGTGCCCCATGCCCGCGCTACACTTACCACGGCTCTGCGGCCTCACGCAACCACTGGGGTCGCCACCGCCATGTCCCTTCTGAGTATGTCCAGGAAGTACCGCCAAGCCGGCTATCAAGACGACGACGGCAAGGCGCGACGACGCCCGGCGGCAGCGCCGACGCTTCCGAACGGTGAAGGTCCCAGCGGCCGGGGCCTCGGTCAGCCGACCTCAGAGGTGTTTCGTTGCCGAGATTGCGGGCGCAAGCTGGACCCCGCGGCATTGACACCGGCCAGCGTCTGCGATCACTGCGGAGTGGCGCTGCACGCCTGTGTGCAGTGCGCGGCCTTCGACCCTTCGGCACGACACCAGTGCCGGCTGGAGATCCCGGCGCCTCAGCCGAGCAAAGTCAAGGCCAACGATTGTGGTCTGTTCCGCCCCAAGCTCGCGGCCGAGCACGGCGAGGAACCCAAAGCGAACCGGAGCGATCCGCGCTCGGCGTTCGACGATCTGTTCCGCTGACGGTCGTGTTCCGCGGACCGGCTGCCAGCGTCAGAGCGGCCAGCCCTAGATCGACCTAAATAGACCCTAGATCGACCTAAATAGAACTGTCGAGGGCCGCGGGCTGGAAGCCGGGAACCCACGAGCGACGAGAGGCCGATGATGCCGTCGTGCGGGGAGCGGACCTAGTGTCCTCGACCCGCTCGACAGCGACCGAACAGCGCGCCTGGATCTCGTCAGCGAGGCGGCGATAGTCGGAGGCGGCGCCCGAGGAGCCGGCGTACTCGAAGATCGACTGGCCGAAGGCCGGAGCTTCCGCGAGCTTGGAGCTGAAACGGATCTCGCTCTGGAACACCAGATCGCCAAAGCGACCGCGAAGCTGGTCGACATTCTCGCGCATCAGCCGAACCTTGCGGTCGACCATGGTCAGTAGCAGGCCGAGACAGCGGCCGGCAGCGCGGCTGCGGTGGGCCAGCCGGGTGGTTGCCGACAGCAGGTTGTCGATCCCCTCCTGAGCCAGGAAATGGGGCGTGGTCGGGCAGATGAAGGCGTCGGCGGCGACGATCGCGTTCACCGGCAGTAGCGACAGCGACGGCGGGCAATCCGCGATCACGAAGCCGTAGTCGCGGCGCGCGGACTCCAGGCTCTTGCGCAGCTGCTGGTCGCCGGTGCGAAGCTGGGCCAGGCGCTGGTCGGCAGCCGCGAGGTCGGTCGACCCGGGAATGATCTCGAGCCCAGGAATCTGGGTGGGGCGTGCCGCTCGCGCTACTGGCAGGCGCTGAAACAAGACGTCCGCCGATGACGGCGAGAGATCTTCGCGACCGAGACCAAGGGCGAGCGAGCTCGACGCCTGGGGATCGAGGTCGATGAGCAAGACCCGCTGGCCGCTCAGCGCCAGAGCCGCCGAAAGGTTGACCGCGGTGGTCGACTTTCCGACGCCGCCCTTCTTGCTCACCATCGCTAGGATCACGCGCGGCCCCCAAGACTTGACGCGACTGAGATGACGCGACGGCTCTGACTCGAGAGGCGAAACACCCGCCACTCTCGAGGTTGATCCGAGCCGGTTTCCGACGATAGCACAACGGGAGGACGATGAGAACCGCCAAGTGCGTCGCTTTCAGTGGTTTGCGCCTCCGGGGGTCAGAGACCTGGTAGGTCGGGCCGGCGACCAATCGGCCGAGACCCGCTCAGAAAGCGAAGATGACGCCAGCGGTCACCAGACCCGAAGCGAAGCCGGAGCCCCCCTCGTCGCCGCAGCAATGCCGGCGCTGGTTGCCGGTGTCGAGGGCGGCAACGAACAAACGGCCGTCGAGACGAAATCCGATGTGGCGGGTCACGAAGGCCTTGACTCCGCCACCGAGGGTCATCGAGAACGCCGTCTCCGAGTCGATGAAAGGATCCTCCGGATTGAGGCGGGTCACTCCCGCGGTCATCACGAAGAACGGCTTGAGCTGACCCGCGGCGCCTTGCCAGAGCACCCCGGCGTGGGCCGTCTCGAGTTTGATGCTGCCGAGGGAGAAACCCGGGAACAACAGGCCTTGGTCGAGCTCGATCTCGGTGCTCTGGTCAAGGTAGAGGAGCTCGATCTGGAAGTGGCGGTTGAGCGGGATGTCGACCAGAACGCCAAAGTCCTCGCTACTCTTGAGGTCGACATCGACCGGACCGAACTCGAAGTCGGTCGCCTCGAACGAGCTGCCGGTCTGGAAGGTCGCGATCGGAGTGATCTCGACACCGTCGCCGGCGGCGAGAGCTGGCAGGGCGGCGAAGGCGCCCGCGGAGAGGGTGATGAGGACGGCGCGGACGGTTCGGTGCGAGAAGTCGAGCCTGGTCATGGCGTGGTTCTCCTGGTTCCTAGTAGTGCTAGTAGGTGACGGTGCTCGAGGTCGTTTGGAGAGCGGTAGCAGTTTCTGCAAGACCAGTACCAAGAGGGTGCCTCCATGGTGCGTAAGACCATTGCGCGCGGATCGCACCAGCACCAACGTGCCCCCTCCGGGGGTAGCGGCCGACCTTGGGCGGCCGACGATCGAGCGAACACCGCCGGAGCAAGAACGCCCAGCGCTCAATCGACGTGTTGGCTCCGGTGCGTCCACCAAGCCCGATCGGCTGGGTCGGCGATCGGCCTCGTCCTCTGGAGTGGCCGACCTCGGCCGGGACGGTGGACGCCTTCTCGGCTCGCGGGTTCGCTAGTCATCGGCGATCTCCCGCGCGCGCCGAAAGCAGCGATGGAAGGCGTCCCGGGTCAGACGTCCGGTCCGCGTGTTCTGCTGGCTCGGGTGGTAGCCGGTGACCAGCACCACGCCGTGCTCGGGCTCGATGACCTCGACGCCGTGGCCGAAGCGGGCGCGCGGGAACGGACGACGCCCGGCCTCGCACCAGGCTCGTCGCAACGAATCGGTGGCGATCCGCCCAAGCGCGACGATCACCCGCAGCCGGCGGAACGCCCGGATCTCTTCGACCAGGAAGGTCCGGCAGTTGGTCAGCTCGGCGGGCCGCGGACGGTTCTGAGGAGGAGCGCAGCGAACCACGCAAGCGATCGCCGCGTCGACCAGCTCGAGACCGTCGTCGCGAGAGAGCGAATCGGGCTGGTTCGCGAAGCCGGTCTCGAACAGCGCGCGAAACAGCCAGTCGCCGCTCGGGTCGCCCGTGAACACTCGCCCCGTGCGGTTGGCGCCGTGGGCGCCGGGAGCGAGACCCACCACCCACAGCCGCGGGTCGGCAGCGCCGCGGCCGGCGGCACCGAATCCGGGCACCGGCAGACCCCAGTAGTCCTGGTCGCGATATGCGCGTCTCTTGGCGCGCGCGACCTCCTCGCAATGGGCGCGCAGCCGAGGACAGCGCCGGCAACCGACGATGCGCTCGGCGAGCGTGGCCATCCCGGCAGCTACCAGGCGGTGATGTTCAGTCCGGCGTCGACGTGGTGGATCTCGCCGGTGACCCCAGCCGAGAGGTCCGACAGCAGGTACAGCGCGGCGGCGCCGACATCGTCGATCGAGACGTTGCGGCGCAGCGGCGCACGTTGCTGGGACTGCGCCAGCATGCCGCGCAGACCGGAGACACCCGCTGCCGCCAGGGTCTTGATCGGGCCGGCAGAGATACCGTTGACCCGGATCGCCCCCGGTCCCAGATCGAGCGCGAGGTAGCGGATCGCCGCTTCCAGCGCCGCCTTGGCGATCCCCATGACGTTGTAGTTGGGAACCGCCAGACGTGATCCCAGGTAGGTCATCGCGATGATGCTGCCGCCGCTTTGCATCAGCGGTTCGGCGCGCCGGGCGAGCGCGATCAGCGAATAGGCAGAGATGTCGAGAGCCTTGCGAAAGCCCTCACGGGAAGTGTCGACGGTGCGTCCGGCAAGGTCTTCGCGATCCGCGAACGCGATCGAGTGGACCACGAAGTCGAGGCGTCCCCACTCGGCCGCGACACGGGAGAACAATGCGTCGAGCTGCGCTTCATCGGTGACGTCGAGCGCCTCGAGGATCGGGGCGCCGACGCTTTCGGCTAGGGGCCGCACCCGTCGCTCGAGGATCTCGCCCTGGTAGGTGAACGCGAGCTCGGCGCCAGCATTCGCCGCCGCCCGAGCGATGCCCCAGGCGATCGAACGGTGGTTGGCGACACCCACGACCAAACCCCGCTTCCCGGCCAGGAGCGTGTTCGGGACATTGGGTGCGGTTGTTGGTTCTGGTTCCTCGGACATCTCCCGTGCTCCTGGTGGTGCCGGCGCGAGCCGTGCCCCGGCGCGACGAGGCGCAGTGTACCAGCGCCTTTGCACTCCGACCGGCAGGGTCGGAGCTCGGGCGCCCTACACGACATCAGTTCCTCGCCAAGCCCGGGGGCGATTCGGATCGCCGCACAGCGGCGGAACCGCACGGAAACAGGGATCGTGCCGACATCAACAGCTCGGCGCCGCCTCCGCAGTCCGGGCGGTTCGTCCTCGGCCGCTTCGGCTGACCGCTTCATCGGCGTCGCGTGCTCGAATGGGTGCGGATCCAATCCGCAAGTTCATCCTCTGACACGTTCCCGGCCGCGAGTGCGACGAACTGGGTCACGACGTCCGCATCGGTCGCCTCGAACGTGTGACCGTTTACTCCGAGGAAGGTCGCCATCGCAAGGAACCCGATGCGCTTGTTGCCATCTCGATACGGGTGGTTCCTCACCAAGCCAAACGCGTATGCGGCGGCTAGCAGCGGGATGTCGGCGACGTCTCCGTAGTGCCACTTCTGTTGCGGTCTTGCGAGCGCCGACTCCCGGACATTCTCGTCGCGAACACCGGGAAGGCCGCCGTGCTCTCGGAGTTGATCGCTGTGAATCGCGTCCACCACCATCCGGGAGAGCCAGTGGGGCTCGCGCCCCTGCCTTGCCATCGGCTACTTTGCGAGCTCGCGCAGGGCGCTGCGATACTTCTTGGCGGCCTTGCCGGCCACTTTCAGCGCCTGTTCCGCCTCGGGGTCGTAGGGCGTCAGCAGAATCCCCCGCTCGGTCTCCACTGCGAGGATCCGGTCGCCGGCTTCGAGTCGGAGGCGGTCGGCCATATCCTTCGGCAGCGTGGCGCTAACCGAGCCACCAGCCTGTCGCAACTTCAGCTCCTTGGTCATCGGCGTAGAGTAGCACAATAGTGCTACAGGGGCGCCGACCAGGTGCTGGAGTCGGACGCCTCCGTTCGCGATCGATTACCCGCTCCCGGTTCGAAGCATAAGCTCACCCTCGAGCTAGACACGACACGATCGAAGAAGCAGCACTTCGAGGGTCGCCTCATCATCGAGACCCGAGGTTGTCGGAGCCAGGGCGCTGACGCCGGAGACGCAAGTCGGGTGATACCGATCGCGGTGACGGTCGTAGATCCTCAGCAGATTCGTCAGGAAGCGAACGACTTCGCGCGGCAGGCGGGGATTCCGGTGGTGCTTTGCAGGTTCCGGATCGCGCGAATTCGGGCGGTCCGGGCCGGGGAGGAGCGTGAGACAGCTGAGTGGCTCCTGGGCGGCACGGAGTTCTTGAACCGCGCCGGCCGACCCGCCGGCGTTGCTGTGATGGATGACGGAGAGCTCGATCCGGCGGTCGCCGATCTCGCGGAGAGCATGTCGAGCTTCGGTCTTGCTAGCAATGGGCAGTTCCGTGCTGAAGCGACCTGGAACCTGGACGATGGCGGGACCTTCTCAACCCGAGCCTCGTGGCTGAAGACGGCAAGATGAGCTATGAGCCAATCCTCTATTTCAGTAGTGTTGAAGAGTCGGAGCGGTTACAGCCACGACGCGGTAGTTGGAGCCAGGAAGGTAAGTGGAGCCTACGCAACGGCCTCGGCCTGCTCTGCAGCCAGGTTCACTGGAAAGCCTCGATCAAGACGGACGGGTGCAGCATCGCTGATCCCAGCCCTCACATCGACAGCACGAACGAGTCCTTCTGCTGGGCCTGGACGCAAGAAGTACTCAGCGGTGAGAGGGGCTGGTGCCGCGACAACTCCAAGTGCTCGTTTTGTGAGTCTGGCGCGGCACCAACGGCCGAAATGTGCATAAAGTGGCACCTCGTCACCTACGTTACCGTCGGCCTGTCTAGGTTGGTCGTGGCGGAACGTCCGAGTGTTCAGGGGGACATCGAGCTGCCGAAATCGGTCTCGTTCCAATCCATGCCGTTTGGCAGCGAGGCGACGTACCCGATCACCGGGAACGTGTGTGCAAGGTCGGGCCCCTTGCGCCCCTGAATGTTGGCAACGGCGGGCGTGCTCGGCGATACCGATCAACTAAATCCCAGTGACCCGCACCACTTCCTCGAAGCTAGTCACCCCACGCGCCAGCTTGCGCAGCGCGCTCTGACGCAGAGTCTTCATGCCCGCTCGCACCGCCTCGCGCTTGATCGTCTGGGCGTCGCCGCCTTGCTGGATCATGTGCTTGATCGCTTCGTCGACGGCCAGGATCTCGAAGATCCCGGAGCGCCCGAAGTAGCCGGTTCCTCGACATTCGGTGCAGCCGGTGCCCTGTTTGACCAGGACCTTCTTGCCCTCGGGCACGCTGAGGTTGAGGGTGCGCACCTCCTCGTCGGCGAGGGGATGCTCGACGGCGCAGTGGGTGCAGATCAAGCGCACCAGACGCTGGGCCATGCATCCGACCAGGGTCGACGCGATCAGGAAGCGCTCGATGCCGAGATCGCTGAGGCGGGTGATCGACGACGCGGCGTCGTTGGTGTGCAGGGTCGAGAACACCAGGTGGCCGGTGAGCGCGGCCTGGATCGCGTACTGGGCGGTCTCGGGATCGCGGATCTCGCCGACCATGATGACGTCGGGATCCTGGCGCAGGATGTGGCGCAGCGCCGAGGAGAAGGTGATCCCGGCCTTGGGCAGCACCGCGGTCTGGTTGAACTGCTCGTGCATCATCTCGATCGGCTCTTCGATCGTGGTGATGTTGATCTCGGGCTGAGACAGGGTCTGGAGCGCCGAGTAGAGGGTCGTGCTCTTGCCCGAGCCGGTCGGTCCGGTGACCAGGATGATGCCGTGGGGCTTGGCGATGAACTCTTCGAAAGTCCCGAGCTCTTCGGCCTCGAACCCGAGTCCGGTGAGATCGCGCAGAAAGGTTTCCGGGTCGAAGATCCGGAGCACCACCTTTTCGCCGAACGCCACCGGCAGGGTCGACATCCGCAGCTCGACCTCGCGTTCGCGGCGCGAGGTCTTGATCCGGCCGTCCTGCGGCCGGCGTCGCTCGGCGATGTCGAGACGGGCCATGGTCTTGAGCCGGCTTACCACCGCGCGGTGCACCACCTTTGGGATGCGCTGGATATCGTGGAGCACGCCGTCGATCCGAAACCGAATCAGGCTGAGCTCGCGCTTGGGCTCGATGTGGATGTCGCTGGCGCGTGTATCGTAGGCGTGTTGGAGCATGAACTCGACGGCGTTGACGATGTGCTGATCGCTCGACTCGATCTCGGTGTCGCTCTTCATGTGAACGAGCGCTTCGAGGTTGCCGGGATCGATGCCGGCGGTGAGATCCTGTTCCGCCCGGCGCACCGATTGGCGCAGACCGTAGAACTCGGTGATCGCTCGCAGCACGTCGGGCTCCGAGGCCACCGCCAGGAGGATGTCTTGACCGACGAGGCGCCGGAACGAGTCGATGGCCTCGAGATCGGCCGGGTTGGCGCACGCCACCTGCAGCTGGCCCTTGATCATCCCCAAGGGGAGCATGCGGTTGCGGAGCGCGAAGGGGCGCGAGATCTTCGACTCGATGAGGTCGGCGTTGAGCTTCAGAGGATCGATCTTGACGTAGGGCAAGCT
>JAQBHE010000246.1:0-3014 GCA_032128015.1 Holophagae bacterium | reverse complement strand
GGGTGTAAAACGGCGCTTCGTCGCACCATTCGAGCTGTTTCTCCATGTTCTCGCGGATCAGGTGCATCGGCACGTGGCCCGGACCCTCGTTCATCACCTGGACGTCTTGCTGCCAGGCGCGGCGGGTGAGGTCGCCCTGGGTCTTCAGCTCGGCGAACTGCGCCTCGTCGTTGGCGTCCTCGATCGAGCCTGGGCGCAGCCCGTCGCCGATCGAGAACGAGATGTCGTATGCCGCCATCAGCTCGCAGATCTCTTCCCAGTGGGTGTAGAGGAAGCTTTCCCGGTGGTGGGAGAGGCACCACTTGGCCATGATCGAGCCGCCACGGCTGACGATGCCGGTGCGGCGCTTGGCGGTCAGCGGGATGAACGGCAGACGGACTCCGGCGTGGATCGTGAAGTAGTCGACCCCCTGGTCGGCTTGCTCGACCAAGGTCTCGAGGAACAGCTCCCAGGTCAGATCCTCGGGACGGCCGCCGACCTTCTCGAGCGCCTGGTAGATCGGCACCGTGCCGATCGGCACCGGAGCGTTGCGCAAGATCCACTCGCGGGTGTCGTGGATGTTGCGGCCGGTTGATAAGTCCATCACCGTGTCGGCGCCCCAGCGGATCGCCCACACCATCTTCTCGACCTCTTCCTCGATCGACGAGGTGACCGCCGAATTGCCGATGTTGGCGTTGATCTTGACCAGGAAGTTGCGGCCGATGATCATCGGCTCGAGCTCGGGGTGGTTGATGTTGGCGGGAAGGATCGCGCGGCCGCGGGCGATCTCGTCACGTACGAACTCAGGGGTGATCGTCTTGGGGATTGCAGCGCCGAACGACTCGCCACGGTGCTGGTGCTGGAGGTCCGGGAAGCGCTCGACGAGTAGCTCGCGACGCTGGTTTTCGCGAAGCGCCACGAACTCCATCTCCGGAGTGACCTCGCCCCGGCGCGCGTAATGCATCTGGGTGACCCGGTGGCCGGACCGAGCGCGGATGGGCTTTCGCGATCCAGCGAAGCGCACTTGCGGACGCGCCCGTTCGACCGTCGCTGTCGGCTCGCGGCCCTCGACATCGCCGCGCCCGCGGATCCACGGCTCACGCAGCGCCGGCAACCCCAGGCGCACGTCGATCGCCGCCTCCGGGTCGGTGTAAGGACCGGATGTGTCGTAGACCAGGATCGCGGGGTTCGAGCGCTCGGTGCTCTCGCCGTCGGCGCCCGCGACGCGGGTCGGCGACTGGCGGATCTCACGCATCGGCACCCGGATCGAGGGATCGGAGCCCTCGACGTAGACCTTCTGCGAAGCGGGCAGCGGCTCGCGCGTCAGCTCAGACGCGGAGCTCGGGATGCGATCGGCGATCGCCATGGGCACCTCCGGGGCTGACGGGGCCGGGAGGGGGCGCTGGCGATGGTCTTGGCGGTGCTTGGCAAGATCTGCGCTTCCCTACGCCGGTGTCAACCGGTGATTCGGCGGCGAGGAACCTCAGCCGTCCGACAGGTTCGAGGGCTTCGGCGTGCATCTGAGATCCAAAGATCTAGAAACGTCGTCTCAGGCCGTAATGGCGGCCACACCCAGCGTGTCGCGTGCGGGAGTATGACAGAACCGCTTGTCACGCGCCCCAGGTGAGAACCCCCGACGCCGTGGTGCGCCGCTAGAGCAATTCCCGAAACTCATCGACGCTGAGGCCGGCGTCTCGAGCTATGCCCCCCATGGTGAGCGCGTTGACGGGATCGCTGCCTTCTCGAGAGCCGCCACGGCCCGGCGATGCGGCACGCCGGGGATCTTGGGCATGACCTAGACTGCAATCTCGACTTCGCGGACCGCCTCTGCTTCTCGAAGCCGCTCTGCAACAACCTCGAGGTACTCGTGAATCGCGTCCTTGATGTTCTCGAGTGCTTCCTCCTCGGTCGGGCCCTGAGACCAACAGCCGGGAAGGCCTGGAACTGAGACGCTTACGCCCTCGTCGGAGTGCACCAACGCGACCTTGTACTTCATGGGTGCGATTCTACCTCCCCCTGACGGAGGGACCCGAAGATGCCGCCCGGCGTTTCCGCGGAAACGTTCGGTCCTCGCAATTGAGCTGCATCGCCAGACCCGCGCAGGCCATCGACGGCAAAGCCGAGATCGAGCCGGCTCCCGTCCCAGCCCGAGAGGGCGGTCTCGTGATCGATGGCGAGACCGCGAGCGGTGTGGTCAGCGACCAGAGCGCCTACCGGGTCCGGACCGAGCCTCGCCTTCGGACACGGCTCGATCCATCGCCCGGACGGTGACCGGAATCGCGCTGCGCCATTTGGCCCGAGTTGGACAAAGAATCCGTCCTCGTGCACTGCTCGGTGATGGCGCCGGCACAGCGAGAGCAGGTTGTCGATGCGGGTCGCTCCGCCGTCGGCCCAGTGGTGCACATGGTGGGCGTCGCAACGGCGGTTCGTGCAGCCCGGGAAGCGACAGCCAGAGTCTCGGTGCTCGAGAGCGCGGCGGATCGAGGCCGGAATCGTCCGCGATCGGCGCCCGACATCGAGTGCTTGCCCGTTTTTGCCGGAGGCAATCGTCACCCGGTGCGAGTCGCAGGCGATCCGGCGCGACGTTTCCGCGGAAACGCGGATGCCGTCTGCGAGCACCGACTGTCCGTTCGCTGCCTGGTCGGCGGCTGCCTTGTCATCGGCCGCCTCACGGAGCGCGTCGGCGTCGACGTGGACGACCACCTGGTAGCGATCGCCGTCGGGGCTCTTGCCCGCGAGCCCATCGCCGAGCGCCGCCTCGGCGACCCGCACCAGCGCGTCCGCCCGGCTCTGCGCCCAGGTTGGCGGTTCGATCGGGTCGGCACTCGTATCGCGGGGCGCCCGTTCGGGCTCGGCCGCGGCCTCGAGCGCGCGCACCACGACCGCTCCCGCCTCGGGATCGAGCCGGGCGCGCAGCACCAGCGAGCCGTCTTCGTCGTACCATTACTCCAACTTGCGACCGTGATGCCGCGCGTTGACCTCTCGAGCTCTTCTTGCCGATCGACCGCTCGCCACGCCCGCACCAGGCGCTCGAC
>JAQBHE010000245.1:0-7187 GCA_032128015.1 Holophagae bacterium | reverse complement strand
GGCGCTCGGCTCGGTGAACGGAAAGTAGCTGGCGCGAAAGCGAGTGGTGCGACCTTGGCCGAAGAAGCGCTTGGCGAACTCGGTGAGCGTGCCCTTGAGGTCGGCGAACGTGATGTCGTGCCCCACCGCCAGACCTTCGATCTGGTGGAACTGGATCTCGGAACGTGCGGTGATCTGCTCGTTGCGATAACACATCCCAGGGAGCACGACCCGGATCGGTTCGGGGTGGTGCTCGCGCATCGCCAGCACCTGACCGGCGCTGGTGTGGGTGCGCAAGACCACCCGCTCACTGCCGACGTAGAAGGTGTCTTGCATGTCACGCGCCGGGTGCTCCGGCGGCATGTTCAACCACTCGAAGTTGTGCTCGTCGGTGACCACATCGGGGCTGCGGTAGATCTGAAACCCCATGTCGCCGAAGATCCGGCACATCGACCGCATCACCTGGGTCGAGGGATGAAGTCCGCCGCGCACCGGCAGCCGACCCGGCAGGGTGACGTCGAGCGCGCTCGAGGCAATCGCGACTTCGAGCTCGCGCGCCTTGATTGCCGCCTCGCGCGCCTGGTACGCGGTCTCGAGCGACTGCTTGACCTCGTTTACCCGGGCGCCAAAAGCCCGACGCTGCTCGGGCGGCAGCTGACCGAGCTCGCGGGTCGCAAGCTGGATGCTGCCCTTGCGACCGAGGGTCGCCCGATACCACTCGGCGAGCTGGTCGCTGGTGGCCGCCGCCGCAAGCCCGGCTGCGGCCTGGCGATCGAGCAGTTCCAGTGTGTCGGTCATTCGAGTCTGCCTAACGAAGCGGATCGTCGACGGGGCCAGAAACAACAAACGCGGCCGGCGGCCGCGTCTCGAGTCTGCCCGTGTCGGTGGTGCTAGCCGACGCGTCTGTCTCGAGTCGCGGTCCTGGCGACAAAGCCAGGAAAAAAGGGGCGTGCGAACGAACGAGAATCGGCCATCTCGACTACAACCTAGCAAGGGGTTCGCGAGACTGTCAAGACGACACCGGCTCGTTCGTCACCCTTGGAAGCACGCTAGATTGGCGCCATCTCACTCACTTCTGACCAGCTGGAGGAGCCCCTATGAATCTCTACCTCTTCCCCCCGTCGCCGAACGCTGGCTCTACTGGCGGCTCGCCCACCTCGGCTCGGCCTGCGCCACTCTGACCTTCGAGCACCTGGCAAATCGACTATTCCAAGGCCCCGATGCCAAGCCCGACCTGGCGAAGGTGGCGGAGGCCGAGGAGAGATTCCACAAGTACGCCCGCCTGAACGTCCCAGACGGCCTCCCCTACCCACCGTACTCGCTCAGCGATACCCCTCGACCACCGGCTTGCGCGGCAGCTGCCACCACACGCTGTCGCAGCGCTCGATCAACTCGTCATCGAGCTCGAGCGTCGTACCGGCGATGGTCGCGTCGAGTTGATCCGGCCGGCTGGCGCCGATGATCGCCGAGGTGATTCCGGGCTGGCGCAACACCCAGGCCACCGCCACCGAGGCCAGTGACCACCCACGCTCGCGCGCCGCTTCGGCGAGCGCCCCGACCTGCAGCAGCTGCTCTTCTTGCCAGTAGCGCTCCTGGTACAGCGCTCCCACCCGCGGCGCCGCGAACCGTGAGCCCTCCCGCGGCGGCTCGCCCGCCCGGTACTCGCCGGCGAGCACCCCGCCCGCGATCGGGTTGTAGACGATCACTCCGACGCCTTGGTCGCGGACCAGCGGCAGCAGCTCGGTCTCGATCTCGCGGTAGAGCAGGTTGTAGCGCGGTTGGATGCTCTGGTAGCGCACCAGACCATGGCGTTCGCTCGCGAACAAAGCCTCGGCGAGGCGCCAAGCCGGGTAGTTCGAGCAGCCGGCGTACCGAACCTTGCCCTGACGCACGAGCAAGTCGAGCGCGCCGAGGGTCTCTTCGATCGGGGTGTGGGGGTCGAAGAAGTGGGTCTGGTAGAGGTCGAGGACGTCGGTCTGGAGGCGGCGCAGGCTTCCCTCGACAGCGCGCAGAACGTGGTGACGAGACAGCCCGGAGTCGTTGGCGCCCGGTCCCATCTTGCCCCGACACTTGGTGGCCAGGAAAACTCGTTCGCGCACGCCGCGGTCGTGCATCCAGCGGCCGATGATCTCCTCGGTGCGCCCGACCAAGCCGAGATCGGCCCCCAGGGGATAGACGTCGGCGGTGTCGAAGAAATCGACCCCGGACTCGAAGGCTCGATCGAGGATCGCGTACGAGGTCTGTTCGTCGCACTGCAGACCAAAGGTCATCGTCCCCAGGCACAGGCTGGGAACCCGCACCCCGGTTCGTCCAAGGGGTCGTAGCTGCATTTCGATCTCCGGGTTTGCCTTCCAGCCGCCGAGGTTGCACGGCACTCGCCGTCGGTGCGCCCTATCCTGACACCCCGGCAAGGGTCGGAGAGCGACCGCGGGCTTCGACCTCCGAAACTCGCCGAACTGCTATGGTCCCATCCGACAGCCGCTGGAAGGAGTCTTGATCATGAAACGCGGAGCCCTTGGCCTTGGCGTCGCCACCGCCACCGTCCTGCTCATGGTCGGCTGCCGAACCGGAACTCGCACCCCGGGCTCCCAGCCAACCGAGAACCCGCGCAAGGTCGCCATGCGGATCTGCGAACCGGGCCAGTGCCAACCGTGCACCGCGTCGGCTCGGGGGATTGCGATCGAGACCGACATCTCGCGGGATCGGCCGGTCGAGTGCGACTGGGATGATGCCAAGCGGGTGTGCCGGAACGACGGTTCCCGCCTCGCTTGGACGATCAACGTCGGCTCTGGTCCTTCGACCCTGGAAGTGCTCGAGAAGGGCAGCGGCCGCAGCGGCAGCCCCGACGCCTGGGACGACGTCAAGACGCCGGTCCAAGGCGAGCTGGCGGTGTTGAGCGAACCGGCCGCGAACTTGAAGTTCCAAGACGACGGCTACACCGACTGGCAGTTCACCGTTCGGGTACGCGATCAAGACGGTCGTGAGCTCGCGTGCACCGACCCCACGATCTTCATCCACAAGCGTTAGCAAGTCATGGCGCTTCGAGCCTTCGTTCTGATCGCTTTTCTGGCGGCCGCGGGGTCGCAGGATGCGGGGTCGCAGAATGCGACAGCGCAGTCCAAGGCCGCGACGCGCACCGCCGGAGGCCACCTCGATTTGTCGGGCACCTACGATCTCGCAACCCTAACGCCGCTCCAACGACCCGCGCGCTTCGGGGACCAGCTCTACCTCACCCGCGAAGACGCGGCCGCGATCGAAGAGGAGGAGCACCAGCGCAATCTCAATCCGCCCAACGAAGGTGGCGGCGGCGATCGCACCGCGCCTCCGGTCGGCGGCGACGGCTCCACGGGCGCAGAGGGCAACGTCGGCGGCTACAACCGTTTCTGGACCGACCGCGGCACCCAGGTGTTCGACATCGACGGCAAGTTCCGCACTTCGATCGTCTTCGATCCAGCCAACGGACGGCTACCGGAGATGACTCCAGCCGCGCGTCAGGCAGCCGCGAGGCGACGGTCCTCTCAGCAGCCCAACACCGGCGAGGCGACCTGGCTCGGCGCCGACGGTCCCGGCCCCTACGACGATCCCGAGTCGCGACCGCTCGCCGAGCGCTGCCTGCTCGGCTTCGGCTCGACCGCCGGACCACCGATGCTGCCGGTGCTCTACAACAACCTCAAGCGGATCATCCAGACCGAGCACACGGTGATGCTCCTGGTCGAAATGGTCCACGACGCGCGCATCGTCCGCCTCGACAGCGAGCACGCGCCGCCCGAGGCCCGCTTCTGGCTCGGCGATTCGATCGGCTGGTGGGAAGGCGACACCCTGGTCGTCGACACCACGAACTTCACCGACCAACCCAGCCTGTTCTCAGCTTCGGAGAACCTGCACGTGGTGGAGCGCTTCACGCGCATCGCCGCGGACAAGCTGCTCTACCGCTTCACGGTCGAGGATCATACGGTGTGGACCGCGCCGTGGAGCGGCGAATACGCCTGGCCGGCCACCGCCGATCGGGTCTACGAGTACGCCTGCCACGAGGGCAACTACGCTCTCGGCGCGATCTTGCGCGGGGCTCGGCAGCTCGAGGCAGCGACGGGGTCGCGGTCGAGCGGTCGTTAGCTGCAGCAGGGGCAGAGGCCGCCGCTCTTGACCATCCGGTTCGCAGCCTGAATCGTTGCGGCGCTCGGGGCTCCTGATCGAGCGAGCGCGCCACCGCCCCGAGCTCGTTGCGACGATCGACCTCGGACCGCCGCGGCTCCAGAGGCCACCAGACCGCGGACCCCCGTGGTGATCTCGAACGCGTGGTCATCGACAGTCGTCTCGATCTCGATCGACTCCTCGCCGAGCGCGCGCCAGCGCGGGTATAGGTCCCCGCCCAGCCGCACCTCGACCGCCGCCGGGTCGGCCAGCTTGACGACCCGGAATCGAGTCTCGGCGCCACGGGCAGCGGGCTCCGCCGCGTAGCTGCGGACTTCCAGCACAGCGCGCTCGAGATCGTTGCGCGCGGCCGCGATGCCGAGCCGCGGAAAGTCGACGCCGGTGACGGTCGGCTGGTCGAACTTGGCGAGCTGCGGCTGTTCGAAGACCCGCGACCAAGCTCCCGGCTCGCCGACGTCAGCGCAGATCATCAGGCCGCTCAACTGGCCGCGCGGGTAGTCCTCGCCGAGTCCGAACCAGTAGCCGAACTCGCTTCCTTCGTCGCCGAACGAGCGCGGCTCGAAACGCTGCTCGGCGAGCTCGCGCAGCCGGTTCTCGACCTCGGTGTCGCCGAGCTCGCGCGCCAAGGTCAGCACCAGGGAGGGCATCCGCGGGTCGCCGACTTGGATGTCGCGGTCGCGATCGCGCCAGCCGAGCGCCTCGATCCCCGCGCGATAGAGGCGCTCGGCAAGCGCTCGGTCCTGGGGCAAGATGTAGAACGACGGCGCGAGGCCGCCAGCCGGACCTGCCATGTGGGCGTGGCCGACGATCGGGTCGTAGTAGAGCGCCATCGACTCCAGGCGACCGTCGTCGCTGAGCACCATGTAGTGTTTCTTGGCGTGCTCGGTCCACGGTTCCCATACCTGATGGTGATCGGTGCCATGGATACGGTCGAACAGCTTGAGTCCGAGCCCCGCCGCTGACAGGCAGTAGGGCCAGATCTTGGTGTTCTCGCAGTGCGGGCCTTCGGGACGCTTCGCCCACTGGGTGGCCAGGAACTCGGCAATGCAGGGGTGCGACCACTCGTGACGGCTGGATTCGACCCCGGCGACCTGGAACGGCTTGTTCCATTTGTCGTCCCCAGAGACGTAGGCATAGGTCGAGAGCACCAGGTTGAAGAAGCCGCGAAAGAACAGGTTGCCATCGGCGCCGATCGGGTCTTTCTGCAGTCCCCAGGGGTCGACACCGTTGGCGGTCCAGCCCGGAGCGTCGTAGTTGCCCCACAGATGCGCCGGGACCAGCGTTCCTTTCCACGCTTCGGGATACTGGGCGCGCTTGGGATCGTGGCCGAACTGGCTGAGCCAGTCGACGGCCGCCCAAAACGTCGTATGGCGCGCGACCAGGTCGTCGAGGATCCGAGTGTAGACCTCGCGCCACGCTGGCGTGACATCGGCCATCATCGCCAGCGCGTAGCTCGACTCCGAGAGATCGAAGCGCGGGAAGTTGGTCATCGGCGGCGTCGAGTACCGATCCCACCAGGGATGGGGCTCGCCGCTCTCGCTCCAGTCGTCGGGCGTGGTGGCCTTGCGCCACAGGTACTTCAACCAGCCGCGGGCGCGTGGACTCAGCTCGACCTCGCTCATGGTGAAAGTGCTCACGGTGAAGTGCTCATGGTGAAGTGCTCATGGTGAAGTGCTCATGGTGAAGTGCTCATGGTCTCCCGAGCCCATCGGAGCGCGTCTCTGCGAGTCACCGTGCAAGCACTCGCGGCGGGTTGGGCAGCTTGCGCAACACTTCGAAGTCGGGTTCGTCGGCAAGCAACTCGGGGGGAAAGCCCAGGCGGACGGCGCGCTCGACCAGCCCGCTCGAGCGCGAGAGCTCGCCGCACAGCGCCAGCGCTCGCGCCAGCCGATACGAATCCTCGGCGTCGTTCTCGATCAGCGGCTCGACCCGGTCGGCCAGCGGCAGCGCTTCTTGACACCGCTCCATCTTTGCCAGGTACAACACCTGGTGGCTCTGCCGTCCGAGGTGGCCGGGGAAAGCGGCCAGCTGCTCGTCGAGCAAACCCAGCGCCACCGCAAACGCCTGGGTGGCGCGTTCTCGATCGCCGCGTTTGAGCAAGAGCTCGCCGAGGTTGCCGCGCAGGATTTCGTTACCAGGTTGGAGCCGGATCGCCAGGCGGTAGTACTCGTCGGCTCGATCGAGCTCGCCGAGCGCATAGTGCGCGGTGCCGATGTTCGAAGCCAAGAGCGGATCGGTGATCGGACCCGCGAGCCGGCTGGCGGCGTCGATGGCTCGCCGATACTCGCCGCGGTACAGGCTGACCACCACCAAGTTGAGGGCCGGCTTTTCCTCGCCGGGCGGTGCGAGCGATTTCGCCTTCTCGAGCGCGGTCTCGGCTTCGTCGAGGCGCCCGGTGGATAGAAACAACACGCCGAGATCGTGGTGCGCCCGCCAGTCGGTCGGCGTCTCGGCGATCGCCTGGCGAAAGATCGCCTCGGCCTTGGTCACTTCGCCGGCGTCGGCCAGCGTCCCCGCGAGCTCGACCAGCGCTTCGCTGTCACCGCCGCCACTGCCAACGCCACTCCGGTCCGCCGCCACCTCGCCGCGATCGGCGATCTCGGACTCTTCGACGCTCAACGGCGACGTCGCCTCGAGCTTGAGCTCGCGCACGACTCGGAACTGCTCGGCAGCCTCCGGGTAGCGTCCGACCTCCCGGAACGACCGACCGAGGGCCATGTGGGCATCGACCAGCTGGGGGTCGAGGGCGATCGCCTCGAGCCCGGCGTCGATGCCATCGCGGATCGACTCCGGGTCGCGGTTGAGCCGGAAACGCCGATACAACCCGGTCGCCAGATCGCCGTGGGCGCTCGCGAAGCTGGGATCGGCCGCCAGCGCGCGACGAAGGTAGAAGATCGCGACATCGAGGTCCTCGACCTCGCCGGACTCGAGATACTGGAGAGCGCGCAAACGGTCGTCGAACGCTTGACTCGAGGAAGTCGAGCGCTTGGCCAGCCGCTCGCGACTGGCGAGCGATAGATCGCCGGTCAGGTAGCGACCGATGCCACTGCCGATCG
>JAQBHE010000244.1:0-5926 GCA_032128015.1 Holophagae bacterium | reverse complement strand
CGTTGGCCGGCGCGCGCAACCGGCTCAACGGATAGCGGTTTTGCAGAATCGACTCCACCACCGCGGTATCGGCTTGCATCTCGCCGTCGACCTCGAGGTCGGGCGCGCGCTGGTGGAGGATCTCGACCGCCCGCCGCACCTTCTGCGCCGAGGGGTGCCGGTTCGAGCCAAAGTTCGAGAACGACAGCATGGCCACCCGCGGCTCGACCTCGAAGCGACGCGCGAAGGCGGCGGTGAGCAGGGCGATCTCCGCCAGGTCCTCGGCGGTTGGGTCGATGTTGACCGTGGTATCGGCGAGGAAGAACAGGCGATCGCGCAGCACCAGCATGTAGGCGCCGGAGACTCGCCGCACGTCGGACCGCGTCCGGATCACCTGCAAAGCGGGGCGGATGGTGTCGGGGTACTCCTGGGTCAAGCCGGAGACCAAGGCATCGGCGTCGCCTTGCTCCACCATCATCGAACCGAAGTAGTTGCGCGACCGCATCCGCTCCCGCGCATCCTCGAGCGAGATCCCGTCCCTCCAGCGCTGACGCTGAAAGCTGCGGGCGTATTCGTCGAGCCGCGGGTCCTCCGCCGCATGAACCACGGTCACCAGCTTAGGATCGAGGTCGAGAGCCGCGAGCTTCGGTGCGATCACCGCCAACCGCGCCAGCAGCACCGGATGGGCGATGCCCTCCTCCACCAGAACCTTGGCGGTGCGCAGGATCTTGTCGTGCTCGCCTTCGGGGAAGACGAGGCGCTTGGGGCTGCGCTTCGCTTTGTCGAACACCCGGTGCATCAGCTCGAGCCGGGGGGACACCAGGCGCTCGAGGCGCCGGGCGTAGCGGTCGAAGTCGTCGATCGCGGACCTTGCCACGCCGGTCGCCATGGCGGCCCGCGCCACCGCCGGCGGCACCGTGAACAACACCCGGTGGTCGAAGGGTTTGGGGATCAGATACTCGGGGCCGTAACGCAGCTCGTCGAGCCCGTAGGCCTTGAGCACCGCGTCGGGCACGTCCTCGCGGGCAAGCTCGGCAAGCCCGTGGCAAGCGGCAAGCATCATCTCGACGTTGATCTCGGTAGCACGGACGTCGAGCGCTCCGCGAAAGATGAAAGGGAAACCGAGGACGTTGTTGACCTGGTTCGGGAAATCGCTGCGGCCGGTGGCCATGATCACGTCGGGTCGGGCTTCGCGCGCCGCGAAAAAGCCGATCTCGGGGTCGGGGTTGGCGAGAGCGAAGACAATCGGCCGATCGGCCATCTCGAGGAGCATCTCGGGGCGCACCACGCCGGCGATCGACAGGCCGACGAAGACATCGGCGCAGCAGAGCGCCTCGGCCAGGGTTCGCGCCTCGGTCACCGCGGCGAACTCCGACTTGTAGGCGTCCATGCCCTGGGTGCGACCCTGGTAGATCACCCCCTTGCTGTCGCAAAAGACCACGTTCTTGCGATCGAGGCCGAGCCGCAGCCACAGCCGAACACAGCCGATCGCCGCGGCACCTGCCCCGGAGAACACCACCCGCACCTGGTCGATGCGCTTGCCCGCGAGATCGAGGGCGTTGAGTAAGGCCGCGCCGGCGATGATCGCGGTGCCATGCTGGTCGTCGTGGAACACCGGAATCGACATCTCGCGCTTGAGCCGGGTTTCGATCTCGAAGCACTCCGGGGCGCCGATGTCTTCGAGGTTGATGCCGCCGAAGGTCGGTTCCAGGCGCTTCACGGTGTCGACCAGTTCGTCGGTGTCGCGAGTGGCGATCTCGATGTCGAAGACGTCGATCCCAGCGAAGCGCTTGAACAAGACCCCCTTGCCTTCCATCACCGGCTTGCTCGCCTGGGCGCCGATGTCGCCGAGGCCGAGGACCGCGGTGCCGTTCGAGATCACCCCGACCAGGTTGCCCTTGGCGGTGTACTCATAGGCGAGCAGCGGATCGCGAGCGATCTCGAGACAGGGCTCGGCAACCCCCGGGGTGTAGGCCAGAGACAGGTCGCGCTGGGTGGCCGTTGGCTTGGTCGGAACCACCTCGATCTTGCCGCGCGGGCTTCGCGAGTGGTATTCCAGCGCCTCTTCTCGATATCGGCTCACTACCCCTCCATGCTCAGATGCGCTCTCCGCATCGCCGACGGGCCCGGCCGCGCAAACGCGCAAATGGCAGTGTAGCAAAGGGGTTGCGACGATCCGCCCCAATTTCGGTCGCGCACACAGGGCGCTGGCGCCCGGTCGCGGCCTTTCGTGGTACGCTCCCGCCTATCCATGGCCGAAACAGGCACGCTTACCTCGATTTCGCCCGGGGTCGTCGACACGATCGAGCCGACTCGTGTCTTGGTGCCATCGCCACTCGGCACCCTCGGTATCGAGATCCGGGGCTCACTGGTCACCCGCATCCTGATCGCCCCCGAGCGTCACGATCGACGCGGCTATTCGCCGCTCAAGGAGGCATCGCGCTCGGACTCTCTCGATGAAGCCCTGGGGCGGCTGTCCGAGTACTTCGCCGCCGCCCGGCGCGACCCGCGCCTCGACTTCGACATAGGCGCCGCCGGGCTCGACGACACCGCCAAGAAGATCTTGCTCGAGACCCAGCAGATCCCCTACGGCTCGACGCGCAGCTACCAGAAGGTAGCTGCGGCGGTCGGGCTCGCGGATTCCTACCGGCTGGTGCGCTCGGTGTTGATGGCGAACCCGATTCCGATCCTCATCCCCTGCCACCGGGTGGTGGCCCGGCGCGGCGGTTGCGGCAGTTACATCGGTGGCACGAAGCGCAAGACTTGGCTCCTGAAGCTCGAGGAAAAGGGACTGCGCGCCGAGTCGGGTTAGGAGCCTGGCCCAGTCATCGAGGCAGCCTTCGAACCAGCCTTCGAGGCAGCCTCCCCCGCGGTGCCCCGGAACCGCGCCGAAGGCGCTTGGCGACGGGAAGACACGGCTACCCTCCTGCCTTCGACAGCCGGGCCTCCAGCTCGAGCTCTTGGTTCTCCGCGGCGTCGAACTCGATCTCGCGGGTTTGGAACCCGGGGCGGGTGACCTCGAGCCGGTGGGGACCCGGATCGATCACCAGATCGGAATGGAGGCGATCGAGCTCCTCGCCGCTACCGAGCAGCCGGCCGTCGAGGTAGACCACCGCGTCTGCTGGTTCGACGATCAGCCGGAGGCGGGCGGGCCGGCGACGGACATCGGACGACAAACCGCCAACCCGGTCGACATCGGCCGGCCGGCCAGGCTCCGGACGTCCGGCGCGCGGGCGCACCGCGGCAGGCTCGGTTCGACGTGCCTCTCCCTCGACGCCCCGATCGGCGCGCGGCTCTGTTTGCTCCAGCAGCTCCTCTGGAGACGTCGACTTGCCGGGCACCATCCGATCTCGCAGATCGATCACCTCGCCGGCGCGCACCTGGATACGCTTGGCGAGAGTCTGGTAGCCGTCGAGGTAGATCACCAGGCGATGGAGTCCGCCTTCGAGCCACAGGTACCGAGGAAAGCCGTCGTAGTTGTCGGCAATTCCGATGTAGCTCCCGTCGAGATAGAGCTGGGCCTTCTGGGGCCTGACGTTGACGTCCACCGCTCCGGCGTTCGGACTGACCACGGACCCCGGGCCGACGTAGCCGTCGCCGTAGCCATAGCCACCCCAGCCATACCCGTAGTACCCCCAGGGTCCCCCGCGGTACGGATAGCCGTAGGAGAATCCCAAGCGCGGAACGTAGCGGTAGCCTCCCGATCGATAGCGATGGCCGTCATGGTGCGAGCCGCCACGGTTCCCCGGTTGGTATCGATGCGCGCCGCCGCGGTCGCCGGCGGTCCGCTGGCCACCGCCCGCATGTCCACCGCCCGTGTTGTGCGCCGATGACGTGTGAGGGGCAGACCGCGTGCCCGAGCCCGCTGCGCGTCCGGGTCGCTGCGCTTGTGCGCCGAGGGGCAAGGCAACGAGGGCGGCCAGGGCAGTCGTCGCGACGACCCCGATCCAGGCGCTGCGCCCGCCCTGCCTGCACGGCGTTTCCTGCCTGTACTGCAAGCGTTGGCGGTCGACGTTCTTCTCGCTGATCATCCGGAACCTCCTTTCGCAGCTCCGGGACCCTGCCGCCACCCCTCGTTCAGGCCGGCGATGTAGTGATACCGGAGCACTTCCTCCCACAACTTGGGGAGGCTCACGGGCAGGTTCTGCAAGGTGCGGGCCAGCCCTTCGAGCGCAACCTGACGGACCCGCGAAGGCAGCGGAGGCGGTCCGTCCGGACCGAGACCCAAGAATCCGCTGAGCTCGGGATGTCGTTGGTAGAACACCACCGCTCCGAATCCGGCCTTGCGTTGGCGTCGCGCGAAGCGACGGAGGTTGGTGGGGTGATCGTGCTCGACACGCGCCGCGCGCTCGTAGAGCAGACGGAAGCCACGCTTGCGCAGCCGGTAGCTGAGCTCGATGTCCTCCCAGGCGGCGTCCGGGAATCCCAGGTCGAAACGCTCGCCGCCGAACGCCGCACGGTCGAGCGACAGGTTCGAGGTGTAGAAGAAGTTGAACGGAACGTCGTCCGGGTCAACGATCAGCGAATATCCGAACTGCAGGCCGAACTCGTTGATATAGCGCAGGAACGGGTTCAGGCGCATCCGGCGATGCCACGATGTGTAGCCGATGACTCCGACCTGCAGACCGCTGGAGCGGGCTCGCACCGCCACCTCGCCGCTATGGGCACGGTGATGACCCTGTAGCCATCCTGGCTGGGGGACGGTGTCGTCCCCCAGGAAGGCCACCCGCAACCCCCGCGCGGCGGCGATTCCGCGATTGCGCGCCGCCGCCGGTCCAGAGTTGGTCTGCCGGATCACCCGCAGGTCGAGCGGCAGAGCGCAGCGCTCGAGCCACTCGCCGCTACCGTCGGTGGACCCGTCGTCGACCACCACCACCTCGAACTCGGGCGCCGCCTGCTGAGCGACCAGCGCCTGGAGCACCTCGCGTAGGACGTCGAGGCGATTGAAGGTGGGGATGACGATCGAGTAGGCGGGCTCCATCTGCCTCAGCCTAGCAAGCGGTCAAGCCATGAGATCGGCGAGGCTCAGGCGCTCGAAGCGGAGGTCACCCGGAAGCCAGCTGGCGAACGCCGCGCTCGCGAACAGTCGCTCGTCGCCAGGATAGGTCGGTACGATCAGCAACGGAAAGCGTTCGAAGAGCTCGCGGTCCGATCGCTGCCTCCGCAGCTGGACCCGGGCGCGACGCTGGGCAGCCGAATCAAGGTTCGCAAGCAGGTAGCTGAGCACGCGGAACTGCGCCACCGTTCTCGGATCCTCGAGACGTGGAGCGCCGACGGCGACCCCGACGGGATCCGGATCAAGCCGCCGCGCCAGCTCGCGGCGCAGCCGCCGGAGCGCTCGCCGAAGCGACTCGGCGGTGCCCAGGTGTCGCCATTTCTGGAAGGCTCCCGGTGCCGGCGCGGCCGCTACCCCCGTCACCAAAGGGGACTGCTCCGGATGGTATGGGTCGAGCGCCAAGGCCGCGGCGTTCGGGTTGTTCTCGAGCAGCATGGTCTGGGTCCGCGAGATCAGGGTGAGCAAGACCACCGGCATCATCTGCTCCCACAGGTCCGGCTGGTAGTTCTTGTAGGCGGTGAGGTAGGCATTGCGCTCGAACAGGAAGCCGCGGTTGTACATCCCGAGGGCATCCGAGCTGGCCATCGACCGGTGGTAGGCGACCGCCGCCGGCGCCGCGATCAGCCGTTCGCCTCCCGACCACAAACGCCAACCGAGGTCGACGTCCTCCAAGTAGGCGAAGAAACGCTCGTCGAATTTACGCACCTGCTCGAGGAAGGATCGTCGGTAGAGTGTCGCGCCGGCGCAAGGTGAGAAAATCTCCCTTCGTTCGACAAAGTCGCTCGCTGGTCGGCCGTGACCCATTTTTTGGGCGGCGCCCGTCCACGACAAGGCATCCCCGGCATCGTCCACCCGAGCGGGGTCATCCATACGCAGCATTTTGGACGCGAC
>JAQBHE010000243.1:0-11910 GCA_032128015.1 Holophagae bacterium | reverse complement strand
GCCTGTGGGCGATCGATGCCAAAACCGGCAAGCCGATCGAGAGCTTCGCGGAAGAGGGGCGCATCGACCTCACGAAAGGGCTGCGCCGTGAGGTCAACCGGCGCAACTACACCATCATGTCGTCGCCGATGGTGGTCGGTGATGTGGTGATCGTCGGCTCGTCGATCTCCGACGGCCCCACCCGCCAGGAGATGCCTCCGGGCGACGTCCGCGGTTTCGACGTGCGCACCGGTAAGCAGCTGTGGGTGTTCCAGTCGGTGCCGCAGAAGGGCGAGTACGGCAACAACACCTGGGAGAACGACTCCTGGGAGTACACCGGCAACGCCAACGTCTGGACCAACATGTCGGCCGATCCCGAGCTGGGCTACGTCTACCTGCCGTTCGGCACCCCGACCAACGACTGGTACGGCGGTCATCGCCTCGGTCACGACCTGTTCGCTGAGAGCATCGTCTGCCTGGACGCGAGGACCGGCAAGCGGGTCTGGCACTACCAGCTGGTCCACCACGGACTGTGGGACTACGACATCCCGGCGGCGCCGACGCTGTTCGATCTCGAGATCGACGGGGTCGAGCGCAAGGGTGTCGCGGTAGTCACCAAGCAGGCCTTCACCTACGTCTTCGACCGGGTCACCGGCGAGCCGATCTGGCCGATCGAAGAGCGCCCGGTGCCGGCTTCCGATGTCCCCGGCGAGCGCGCGGCGCTGACCCAGCCGTTCCCCACCAAGCCGCCGGCGTTCGATCGCCAGGGCATCTCCGAGGACGACCTGATCGACTTCTCGCCGGAGTTGCGCGCCAAGGCGATCGAGATCGCGTCCAAGTTCAAGCTCGGCCCGCTGTTCACTCCGCCGGTGCTCGCCACCAAGGACCTTTTCGGCACCATCCAGATGCCCGGCTGGGGTGGCGGCGCCAACTGGTGGGGCGCGGCGTTCGACCCCGAGACCGGCTACCTCTATGTTCCGTCTTACACGGCACCGATCAGCGTCGCGCTGGTCAAGCCCGACGCTTCACGCTCCGACTTCGACTACATTCGCGGCGCCGGCGGCGGTGCCGCTTCCCTCGAGGGGCCGGAGGGCCTGCCGCTGGTCAAGCCACCCTACGGACGCATCACCGCGATCGACTTGAAGCAGGGCACCATCGCCTGGATGGTCCCGCATGGCGACGGTCCCCGTCAGAAGATCATCGATATGGGTGTGCCCGATCCGGGGCCGCTCGGCTCGCCCAGCGCCACCGGTCCGGTGCTGACCAAGACCCTGCTGTTCTTCGGCCAGGGAGCAGCCACCAGCCGTGGCGGCGGTGGTCGAGGCAAGCCGATGTTCCGAGCCTTCGACAAGGCCACCGGCAAGATCGTGCACGAGATGGAGCTACCGGCTTCACCCAGCGGCACGCCGATGACCTATATGCAAGGCGGCAAGCAGTACCTGGTGATGGCCTTCTCCGGGGCCGAGAGCGGTCTGGTGGCCTTGGCGTTGCCCTGAACGTTGCCCTGACGCTGCGGTCGGCCGGCCTCTGACGGGTCCGGTCCAGGCTGCCGTCGGGGTCTTGCGCCTCGCAGAAGCGACCGCGACAGCGCAAGAGCGCCCTGCCCCCTTGGTGCTCTTCTGGTACTTTCAGGCGAGACCCCAGCGACCCGCCATCGGAGGCGCCCGTCGGATGATTCCAGCCGGCACGAGACCGACCGTGATGGTCGACGACGCAGTGAGCTCGCCGAGCAACGCCCCGGTCGCGATCGAGCCGGGCAGTTTCGACCACTCGGCGCACTTCTACCCACGAGTGCCGAAGACCCCGATTCATCCGCTCGTGGATCGGTTTCTACACCTCGGAAACCAGCGCATCGCGGACCTCTACCTGGACACCCATCCTAGCGTCGACCCGCAGACCGTGCGCACGGCGCTCGCGGCCGAGAACCGGTACTTTCGGTGGGCCGGTTGCGACCTGATCGCCACCACGAGGGAGAGCGGCAAACGTCAGATCTTGGTCATCGAGACCAACTCGTGTCCGAGCGGGCAGAAATCGATGCCGTTCTCCTGCGATGGGCACAACCAGACCGGCTACCAGCTTCTATTGGAGAGGGCCTTCCTGCCGATCCTCGAAAAACAACGCCTCCCGGAAGGCGGGCTCGCGGTCCTGTACGACAAGAACCCGATGGAGGCCTCAGGCTACGCTTCTGCGATGGCAGGTTTGACGGGCGAGACCGTCTGGCTCACGCCGTGCTTGGACGGCGATCCCGACCCAGCAACCCGCTTTCGCGACGACCTGGTTCTCGAGATTCGCAGTCCCGACCGGGGCTGGCGCCCGATCCGCGCCGCTTGGCGCTACGTCACCCAGCGCCCGTGGAACCGCATCCCGCTGTTGACCGACACTGCCATTGTCAATCCGGTGCTGAGCTGCCTGGCCGGTGGTCGCAACAAGATGCTGGCAGCCAAGGCATACGAGCAGTTCAATTCGAATCAGGGCAAGGCCGGCCTCGCGATCCGAACCCCCGAGACGATCTGCGAAGTGACCAAGAACGAGGTCCCGCACTGGGTCGAGCGCATGGGCGGTTTTGCGGTCGTCAAGGTCCCGTACCGCGACGCCGGCCAGGGGATCTTCACCATCGCCAGCGCTGAGGACCTCACCGCGTTTCTGCGGTCCGACCTCCGGTATGACCGCTTCATCGTGCAGGAAATGATCGGCCACGGGGGACGTTGCTCGAAAACCGCGATCGGTCGCCGCGCTCATGGCGGCACGGTCCCGAATCGCGACGGCGAGATCTTCGCGTTCGACCTCCGATTCATGATCGGGAACGGACCGCGTGGCTTTTCTCCGATGGCTCTCTTCGGCCGCCGCGCCCGGGTTCCGCTCTCCGAGCACCTGGGCGATGGCGGCTCTTCTTGGGACATGCTCGGAACCAATCTGTCGATTCGCCCCGGGCCCAACACCTGGGAGACCGACACCGAGCGTCTGCTCCTCGCCGACACCCATGACTTCGACCGGCTCGGCCTCGGGCTCGACGATCTGATCGAGGCCTACGTGCTGACAGTGGCTGCGACCAGCGCCATCGAGTCGATGACCGTGCGGCTGGTCACCGGCGACGGCAAAGTCCGACGGCGACTGTTCCGTTCCCTGAATCCAGACCAGGCTCTCGAAAACGAGATCCTCTGACAATGAGCCGTCGAGACCGGGCGCGGCGCCGTTCCCCGTCGAGGCAGTAGCCGCTACCATGACGGCCAGACTGGCAGTGCTGGTCAACGATGTCGATGACCTCGAGCCTGGCCAGACGACCACCCGACTGGTGCGCGATCTCGCTGGCCGCTACGGCCGAGTCGACGTCACCGACGTCGCCCGCCTCGGGCTCGACGATGGCGCGCGAATCGTAGCGCGCGCTCGACGGTACGCGGGACCCGCCGACGCCTCCGGAGAACAGGTCATCGAAGGCCTCAGGTCGCAAACCGACGAGCTCGTCGAGCTCGAAGATCTCGACGGATTGTTGCTGAGAACGAATCCTGGCCGCGCGGATCAGCCCACCGGACTCCACGACGGAGCTCTCGGCCTCGCCACCCTCCTCGCCGAGCGCGGGGTTCCCGTTCTCAACCATCCTCTGGGTCTGCTTCGAGCCGCTTCGAAGCTATACCTCTCGCGTTTTCCCGCGGTGTCGCCCCGAATGGCGGTCACCCACGCGGTTGCCGACGTTCTCGAGTTTGCGCGAGGGGTCGATGGCCCCATCGTCGTCAAGCCACTCCGGGGGTCCGGGGGCGATGGCGTGTTCCTGCTTCGTTCTCCTGACGACTGCAACCTGCGCCAGATCACCGAGATGTTGTTCCAACGCGGTTTCGCCATCGTCCAGGAATACCTGCCAGAAGCGGCCGACGGCGATACCCGGGTGCTGCTCGTAGAGGGTCACATTCTCGAGGTGGATGGCCACTCGTGTGCGTTTCGACGGGTCCCCGGTGGGTCCGACTTTCGCAGCAACCTCTACGCCGGTGGACGGGCCGCCGCAGCGGTCGTCGGACCCGAGATTCGCGCGATTGCCGCAGCCGTTGGCCCCGGCCTGGCGGCGGACGGGATCTACCTGGCCGGCATCGACATCATCGGCACGAAGGTGATCGAAATCAACGTCTGGAGCCCCGGTGGCCTGAACATGGCCGAGAGCTTCGAGGGAGTCGACTTCAGCTCGGCGCTCATCGACGCCATCGAAAAGAAACTCGACCTCCGTGGGTGACAACCCGCGGTTCCCTGGGGGGCTCGCGGCACGCTGGCAGTCAGCAACCCCTTCGACGCTCGAATGACAGCGGAGCGGTGTTGGGTCTTCCGAAGGACCGCACACCGCCAACCACCCCGCCCAACTCCGCGTCGTCGAGCTCCCCGTCGGGGCGAACTTCGGACGTTCTCGCCCTGATCGCCTCTTGGTAGTCGGAGGCGGTGAACACCAAACCCGCCTCGCCGGCGACCCGCACGACCTCGGCAAGCGTCTGCGGATCAGTCGCGGCAGAGGCGCCCCCAAGCGTCGCCTGCAAGGTCCGGTCGCCGAGAACTCTCTCGAGAAACGTCGTCGCGGCTTCGATAGACATCTTGAGGTCTCCTGTTTGCCAGAAACCCACGATAACGGTTTGGCGCGGGAACGCAAGCGCCACGCCCACGGACAATTGCCGGCGGGCAGGGAACGGCCTTCGGACTTCATACGCCAGAAGAGGATTCGGCTCATGAGTGCTGGGGCGCCATCAACCTCGATCGCGCCGTCGTGGTCGACTTCGACGACTGCCCCTTGCGAACTCATGGGCTCCGGGCTAGTGTCGGTGGCGTACCACCCACTGTTTGGTTCGAGGTCGCGCTGCGCTGTCCAAGTACTGTAGACGTCAACAGAACCAAAGATATGGAGTAATTCGATGACCCGCAAGCAAGCGTTTATTGTTGTAGGTGCAGCGGCGATTTTGGCACTCCCCTTGGTGCCCCTTCCGGCCAGTACTTCGGTTGGGGCCAACGAGATCGTGGTCGACACTCTGACGACACCGCTCGTTCGGGGAGCCCCGGGGGGTACGTCTCGATGTCATGACAACAGCAGGCATTGGAGCTGAAGGTGGGGTTGTCTCCATCCGGGCCGCAAACGCAGCCCAGTCGCTGATCGGCCCTTTCTCACCCCTCAGCGGGGGCAGGGTCGAGATCTTCGCGGGTAATGGAACCGAGGAGGCAGCGGCCGCAAGTGGAGCCGCCGGCGGGTCGATCTTCCTCATTGCGGGGTCCGGCGGGCGCGACGATGGACCCCTTGACCAGGGCGACGGCGGCGACATCGATCTAACTCCAGGGCCTGCAGGCTCGAGTTTTGGCTTAGGCGGTGCCTCGGGCGCGGAGGGCCGGATCTTGCTCCGAGATGCCAATGGTCAAGCCCAGCTCACGGTCAATCGGAGCAAGGTCAGGATCGAAGAGATGTTGCTCTTGGCAGTTCGAAACGACTCTCCGACGTGCAACGAATTCACACTCGGCTCGTTTTTCGTCCGCGATCGCAGTGCCGCCCCAGACGCCATCTGCGTCTGCCTCGACAACACGGGCGCCCTCGCCTTTGGATGGTTCGACCTCACAGGCAATGTCGGCTGTCCGTAGGGACGATCTTGATTTCGAGCCAAGAGTGCGAGGCAGGAGCTCGATCTGCACCCCCCGAGCGTCGGGTCCCTCCCTGGACCGAATCCGCAGGTAGCGCCATGTGGCAGCGAACATCGCCCGGGGGATAACTAGGCCCGCCGGGATCCTCACAAGTGCGTCAAACAGAGGCGTTGCTATTCGGAGCTGGCCTATTCGGAGCTGGACGGCTTTGAACCTGCTACTCTCGTCGCCACGATCTGAACCACGCGCTCCTGAACCAGAGCGCCTGACAAGGAGCCGGCTCATGAGCGCCACAACCGCCGCTGACTTTTGGAGCAAAGTCCAGGCCGATCCTCGGCTGGCGGACCAAGTCGCAAACGCGGCCAGAGGTCCCGAGGCCGAGCGTCTCGAGTCGGTGCAAAAGCTCGGCGCCGATCGCGGCTACACCTTCACCACCGCGGAGCTTGCCGACGTGATCGCCGGACCGTCGTCGGGCGGCAGCGAGCTCTCAACCGGGGACCTCGAGCAGGTATCTGGCGGCATCATCGCGATTCTGATCGGCCTGCTGCTGCCGGCCGTCGAGAAGGTGCGAGAGCCCCTCGGTTCTCTGCCCAAGACGCAAGGACCAGGCTTGCCGTAGCCGACGGGCTGCGGAAAGTAGTCGGGCTTGTCGAACCGAACGGACAGCGGTGGCCGCCCCGGATCCGACGACGAAGAGCGTCGGCTGGTCGACAAGCTTCGCAAGATCGAAGCTCTGTTCGCCCGTCCCGGCAGCCCCGGCGAGAAAGCGGCGGCCGAAGATGCGCGCGATCGAGTGCGGTGCCGGCTCGAACAGATCGAGCGCTCGGAGCGCCGAATCGAGTACCGGTTCTCGCACCGGGACGCCTGGTCGAAATCTCTGTTCATCGCGCTGTTGCGACGCTATGAGATTGTTCCGTACCGATACTCGGGACAGCGATACACCACGGTCATGGCGATGGTGACCCGCACGTTCGTCGACGAAGTGCTGTGGCCCGAGTTCCAAGAGCTGAATCGGACGCTGCGCGCGCACCTCGACTCGATCACCCAACGGATCATCGCCCAGGCGATCCACGGTGATCACGCCGACGCCGAGGAGCGGCCGGCTGCGAAGTCCAAGGGTCAGGAACCTCCGTTGCGCCTCGGTCAGCAATGAACGGACAGTGAAACGCGAAAAAGGGACACCCAGCATCATGAGAACTGCATTCGACGGGCTGGCCGCCCGCGCCTCCCGCGCCCTCCTGCTCGTTGCCCTCGCCACGGCCGCAGCGAGCGCCCAACCTGGCGCTCGAGGGGGCGACTGGCGCCACTACTCGGGCGACCTCGCCAGCACCAAGTACTCACCTCTCGACCAGATCGATCGCACGAACGTCGGCCGACTCGACGTGGCCTGGACCTGGAGGTCGGTTGACGAGACCGGTGACATCAAGGCAAGGGGCGGCCAGTTCAAGAACACTCCTCTCAAGGTCGGCGACCGGCTCTACGTCACCACCAGCCTGCATCAGGCGGCGGCGCTCGACCCGGCGACCGGCAAGACCCTGTGGGTCTACGACCCCAAGGTCTACGAGAAGGGCCGGCCGACCAACTCAGGATTCCAGCACCGGGGTCTCGAGTACTGGAGTGACGGCGAGGTCGAGCGCGTATTCTTGACCACCGGCGCCCGCCAGCTCATCTCCTTGGACGCCCGCACCGGCTTGCCTGACCCGCGCTTCGGCGACTCCGGGATCGTCGACACTTGGCAGGGCCTGGAGAGCGACCTCAACCCCGCGGCTCTTGGCCACAACGCGCCGCCGATTCTCTGCGGCGGCACGCTGGTCCTTGGCTCGATCGTCTCCGATGGCCCCACCCGGATGGCGGCGCCTCCCGGCCACGTCCGCGGCTATGACCCGCGCACCGGCAAGCGAAAGTGGATTTTCCACACCATTCCCCAGACCGGCGAATACGGCAATGACACCTGGGAAGACGAGTCGTGGCGCTACACCGGCAATACCAATGTCTGGTCGTTGATGAGCTGCGACGAGGACCTCGGGTACGTCTACCTGCCGGTGACCACGCCGACCAACGACTGGTACGGCGGCCACCGCCTCGGCAACAGCCTATTCGCCGAGAGCCTGGTGGCGCTCGACGCTGGGACCGGCAAGCGGGTCTGGCACTTCCAGGCGGTCCACCACGGGCTGTGGGACTACGACTTCCCGTGCGCTCCCACCCTCGTCGACATCACCGTCGACGGGCGGCGGATTGCCGCGGTCGCCCAGGTCAGCAAGCAGGGCTTCACCTACGTCTTCGACCGCAAGACCGGCGAACCGGCGTGGCCGATCGAGGAGCGGACGGTGCCCCAGACCGACGTCCCCGGCGACCGCACCTCGCCAACCCAGCCCTTCCCGACCAAGCCGCCGCCTTTCGAGCGCCAGGGGATCACCGAGGCCGACCTGATCGACTTCACGCCCGAAGTCCACCAGATGGCGCTCGACGTGTTCCACCGCTACCGCACCGGCCCGATCTTCACGCCGCCGAGCCTGATCTACGAGAACGGCACCCAGGGCACCCTCCAGCTGCCCAGCGCGGCTGGCGGCGCCAATTGGGGCGGCGCCGCCTTCGACCCCGAGACCGGCATCCTCTATGTGCCGTCGATGACCTTGGCGATGTTCAGCGCCAGCGTCCCCCCCGACCCCAGCCGCTCCGACTTCCGCTACGTCGGCTCGATCGGCATTTCACCGATGCCCGAGGGCCTGCCGCTGCTCAAGCCGCCCTACGGCCGGATCACCGCGATCGATCTCGACCGCGGCGACCATGTCTGGCAAGTGGCCCACGGACCGGGTCCCAAGAACCACCCGCGGCTCGCCGCCCTGAACCTGCCCGACCTCGGCTCGAACGCCCATGGCGTGCTGTCGAACGGCGGACTGGTGCTGACCAAGACGCTGCTCTTCATCATTCAGGCCGACCTCGATCCCACCAGCATGCTGCGAATGGGCAAGTTCGGCTACCTGCGCGCTTTCGACAAAGCCACCGGCGAGAAAGTGTGGGAACAACGAATCGAACCGACGCCCCACGGCACCCCGATGACCTACAGCCATCAAGGCCGCCAATACCTGGCGGTCGCCACCGGCGGCAACGGCCAGGAGTCGGTGCTAATGGCGTTCGCGTTGCCCTTGGAGAACGAAAAGCCGGCGCCCTGACTCACCAACTCAGCGACTCACCAACTCAGTGCGGCCACAGCCAGCCGAAGGTGCCGGCGGTGAGCAGTGCGTAGATCAGACCGTCGAACATCGACTTGAAGGTCGCGCGGAATTCCTATCGGCTCCACCGAGTTCCTGTGATGGAAGAGGAGATCGACCCTTGAACCGCCGCACCTTCCTCGAAGGCCTGCTCGCCGGCTTCGGGATCACCTGGCTCGCTACGTTGCGCCCTGCGGCCGCTCGAGGTCGCACGGTCGAGGCCCTGGACAAGCCTCGCTCCGAGTGGCGGCGGTTGCTTTCGCCCGCGCAATACTCGGTGCTGTTCGAAGAAGCCACCGAGCGTCCGTTCAGTAGCCCGCTCGACAAAGAGAAACGCGCCGGAACTTTCGTCTGCGCCGCCTGCTTCCTGCCGCTTTTTTCGTCCCAGGCGAAGTTCGACAGCAGAACCGGTTGGCCGAGCTTCACCGAACCGCTGCCCAGTGCCGTCGGCACCAAACGCGAGTTCAAGCTGCTCTTTGCGCGCACCGAGTATCACTGCGCGCGCTGTTCTGGACACCAGGGCCACGTCTTCGACGACGGTCCGCGACCCACCGGCCAACGCTGGTGCAACAACGGTGTGGCGCTGCGCTTCGTAGCCCTGGGCGAGGAGCCACCAGCGCTGCGGTCATAGATCTCGCGATCACCCCACCGGCGCCGGTCTCCAGGCGAGCAGGCAGACCACGGCGACCGTCGCAGTGACCGCGCCGAACTGAAAAGGCGCCGCGGCCCCGAAGCCGGCCCAACCAGCGATCCCTTGCCATAGCACTCCGGCGATCAACGACGCGGGTAGCGCCATCAACCCGACGACCGCGTGGAAGGCACCGTAGGCGGCACCAAGACGTTCGGCCGGAACGAGATCGGCAACCAGGGCGCGAGCGGCGCCAGCGGTCAAGCCGTGATAGCAGCCGTAACCGACGTAGAGCGCCCACACCTGCCAGGCCTGCTCGGCGGCGCCGAGACCGAGGTAGATGCCGGCATAGACCACCCAGCCGGACACCAGCACCCGGCGGCGACCGAAGCGGTCGGAGAGGTGGCCGGCGGGCGCGCTCGCCACGGCGTAGATCAGGTTGAAAGACAGGAGCATCGCCAGGATCCCGACCACCGACAGTCCGCGCTCCGACGCCCGCAGAATGACAAAGGCGTCGGCCGAGTCGCCGAGCTCGAACAGCGCGACGATGACCAAGAAGGCCACGAATGGCCGTCCGAGCCTAGCCCTCGAGATCGCCGGCATCGGCGACGCTGGCGACGCCGCGGCCGGGAGATCACGCACGCCGAGCGCTACCACCGCCACCGCGATCACAGCCGGCACCAGGCTCGCGAGCACCGCGATCTGGAAGACATCGCGGCGAAGACCCACCTCTGGGCCCTGGAGCCAGGAAACCAAGGCGATCGCGATCGCGAGGCCGACCACCGCACCGGCGGTGTCGGCCGCGCGGTGAACACCGAACACCCAACCGCGACGGGTCGCCGGCGCGCCGGCCGCGAGCAAGGCATCGCGAGGTGCGGTGCGAATGCCCTTGCCCACACGGTCACTCCAACGGGCTCCCGCAACCACTCCCCATGACCCGGCGAGCGCGTAGAGCGGCTTCGCTAGCGCCGAGATCGCATAGCCGGCGACCACCAGACCCTTGCGCCGATCGAGCCGGTCGGACAGCCTGCCGGAGGCCACCTTGAGCAGGCTCGATGTCGCCTCGGCGACCCCCTCGATCAGGCCGATGACGTTGGTGCGAACGCCGAGCACTCCGGCCAGAAACAACGGCACCAGGTTCTGGACCATCTCGCTCGAGATGTCCACCAGGAACGAGGTGACGGACAACGCCCACAGATTGCGGGCGCCGGCTCCCGCTGCTAGTCGATCGGTCATCGGGGTCGGGCCCTCGGCGGCGTCGGGCGTCGCCAAGCGGGCATCGAGGAAGCTAGCTCCTCGGAAGGACGAGTAGCTCCGCCAGGAGGCGGAGCTACTCCTCCTTCTTGAACATCGACTCCCAGCCGCGCTGCACGGCCTTGGCCGATCCCAACCCCACCGCCAACGCGAAGGTAACTCCGATGGCGCCGAACAAGATCAAGAAACCGGCGAGCACGACCTGGCGGGCGAACTGCAACTCCCAGAGCGCCAGCGCGCCGACCACCGAGAGCAGCCCCGCCTTGACCATCATCGCAATCAGCCGCGGGCGCGGCGCGCCTTCTTCCTCGAGCGAGCGCTCCACCGCGTGCGCTACCGCGTTCGCCAGCAACAGCCCGAGACCGACGATCACCGCCACCAGGGCCAGCGTCGGAAGGTAGACGATGATCGCGTCGATCGATCGCGACAGCACCAACAGCCCCCAAATCTGGAGGGCATTGTCGAGGAACACCAGCACCACCAACACCATCGCCGTGCTGCCAACGATGTTGTAGAGAGCAGCCCGAACGTCGCCCTTGCCGAAGGCCGCCCGCCAGGCATAGCGGCCTCCGAGCCGGTCGAGCCTCAGCCAGATCAGCACCCGGACCACCGCGCGCTTGGCCAGCCAGCCGACGACGAAGCCGACTGCGAGCACTAAAAGCCCGGCGGTGAGAGTCGGAAGGTACTCGGTGAATCGATCGATGACTTCGGCCAGAGGACCGGTGGCAGTGGTTCGCATGGGGGCTACTTCCTTCCGAAGAACACGCGTTCGAAACGGCCGGCGGCCTGGTGCTCGACATCGCGGACCACGATCACCGGGTTGCGGCCGTGCTTGGCCAAGATCGCCGGCATGGTCTCGCCGATCAACGGCACCACCGGTCCGGTCGACGGCGCGCCCATCAACACCAGCTCGCCGCGGCGGATCGAGCGTCGCATCCCGGTGGCGATGTCGGCGCGTCGAAGCACTTGGAGCTCACCGCCGAAATCGGCCGCCTCGAGGTTGGCTCGGGCGGCGCTCTCCAGCTGCTTCGCCTCCGCCGAATCAGCGGCGCGCTCGACGACCGTCAATGCACGGCAGGCCACCGAGAATCGCTCGGCGAACGCCGGCGCCAGCTCGACAGCCAGTCGCGAATTGGCGCTGCCGGTCACCGGCAGCGCGATGCCTTTGATCGCCGTCGCGTTGAGCGACCCGTAGACCACCCCGACCTGGCACGGGGCGTCCTCGAGCACCCGCTCGACGAC
>JAQBHE010000242.1:0-7434 GCA_032128015.1 Holophagae bacterium | reverse complement strand
ACCGCGCTAGGCTCGGCGCTCGATGGCCAGCAAGACCAGGCGACGCGAGCGCGGACCGTGGACCGCCGAGGAACGGGCGGTGTTCGTGCGCCTGCGCGGTCCCGGCGACATTCAGAGCTTTCTCGACGCTCTGCCGTACCTTCCCGAGGGCGGGGCATTGTCGCCGCGCGCCACGCTGCGTCGGGGCGCCGCGCAGTGCTTTGGCGGCGCAGTGTTCGCTGCCGCCGCCCTCGCCGAGCTCGGGCATCGGCCGTTGCTGGTCGATCTGACCGCGGTGAACGACGACGACCACGTGCTTGCAGTGTTCCGGCATGGACGTTTGTGGGGTGCGGTGGGGAAGTCGAACTTCACCACCCTGCGCTACCGCGAGCCGGTGTACCGGTCGCTGCGCGAGCTCGCGATGTCTTACTTCGACCTCTACTTCAACGCCCGGGGGTTCAAGTCTCTGCGCGGCTACTCGGCGACCCTCGACCTCGCGCGATACGACCGCTTCGGCTGGCGGACTTCGGACGAGCGGCTGTGGGAGGTCGAGCGCGATATCGAGCTGATTCGCCACTACGACCTGCTGCCCCCGGGCGCCGCGCGCCGACTGGTTCTCGCGACCCCAGCGCTGCTCGAGTCGAGCTTGATGGGCTCGAACCCCGATGGGTTGTATCGTCCAGACTAGCTCAGTGGAGGAGCCTTCCGAGTTGCGGAGAGCAGGGTTCAGTCTCGCGGCGCTGGCGGTTGCCGCTGCCCTCGGCGCAACCGCGGGTGCAGCCGGCGCATCCCCTCCGGTTGTCGCCGCGAAGGGAGAGCGCCAGTCCTTCGTCGAACGAGTCACCCGGCTCTCCGATTCCGGCGCCTTCTTCGACACCGACAACCTGATCTCGAACGAATCGTCGTACGGGCACGTCCTGGGCGCCCTCGAGCGCCTCGAGGTGCATGGAGGTGTCTACCTCGGCGTTGGCCCCGATCAGAACTTCGCCTACATCGCGAGGATCCGTCCGACCTTGGCTTTCATCGTCGACATCCGCCGCGACAACTTGCTGCAACACCTGCTGTTCAAAGCCTTGTTCGAGCTGTCACCGACCCGGGTCGAGTACCTGGTCGCGCTCTACGGTCGCGCCCCGCCCGCGGACCCGTCGAGCTGGGAGTCGCGGCCGCTTGGCGAGGTCACCGGTTTCGTTGACCAGTCCCGGCCGCTCGACGATCACGGCGCAGGGGTGCGCCGACGGGTCGGCGGTCGCATCTCGAGCTTCGGACTCGCGCTCGACGATTCGGATCGCGCCACCATCGACCGCTTCCACCGCACCTTCATCGATTCGGGTTTGTCGCTGCGCTTCCAGACCTTCGGGCGCCCGCCGCGCTCGTTCTACCCGACTCACCGTCAGTTGCTCCACGAGACCGATCTCGAGGGTCGGCCGGCGAGCTTCCTGGGCTCGGAAGCGAGCTACCAGGTGGTGCGCGAGCTCCAGCTCGCTGACCGGGTGGTGCCGGTGGTCGGCGACCTCGGCAGCGGCGTTCTGGGACGGGTGGGGGCGCTGCTCGACGAGCTGGGGATGGCGGTGTCAGCGCTCTACACCTCGAACGTCGAGTTCTACCTCTGGCGGCAGGGTACCTTTGGTCGCTACGCCGCCCAGGTGAGCGCGCTTCCGCGCGATCAGCGGAGCGTGATCATCCGGAGCTACTTCGGCGACAGCTGGGGATCGCCCCATCCGGCGGCTGTCGCGGGCTACCACAGCACGCAGCTACTCCAGCACCTCGCGGATTTTGCGGAAGTTCATCGTGGCGGTGGGTTTCGCGGCTACGGAGACCTGGTGCTGCGCCAAACCGTCGAGCTGCGCTCCGGGGCGTTGGGAAGAAAGTCGCCGTAGCGGCCTCCGGGCCACCTGCTTCCCACGAGCTCCTAGCCCCGGCCGCTACCGCTGCGCCGCGGTCGGCGGCGTCTCCGCCGCGGCAGGCGGGTTGCGCTGGCGTTCGACCATCGCCGCGACGTCTGCCAGCAGCTGCTTGGCGTCGTAGACGATGCCGTCCTTGATCGTGTAGCGGACGCCGCCAACCCGCGCGGGCTTGCCGGTTCGATCGTCGAGCCTCACTGCTCCGGTGCCGTAGAGCACCTTCAGGTTGGCGAGCGGGTTCTCGTCGACCACCAACAGGTCTGCGAGCATTCCCTCGCGCAGCACCCCGGTCTCGATTGGCGAGCCCTTCGGTTTTGCGAGCTCTTCGGCGCCGTGCATGGTCGCCGCGCGGATCACTTCCAGAGGATGGAACCCTGCCTCCTGGAGCATCTCGAGCTCGAGGATGGTGCCGAAGCCGTAGGTCTGGTAGATGAAGCCGGAGTCGGAGCCCACCGTGACCTTGCCGCCGCGGTTCTTGTAGTCGTTGAGGAACTCCATCCACACTCGGTAGAAGTTCTTCCACGCCACTTCGTCCTCGGTGGTCCAGTCATACCAATACGAACCGTGGTTCTCGCGACTCGGCTCGTAGAACTCGGCAAGCGTCGGCAAGGTGTATTCGTGGTGCCAATCGGCGTTGCGCGCGCGCATCACGTCGCGTCCCGCCGAGTAGATCGTCATCGTCGGGTTGAGGAAGAAGTCGAGCTTCAAGAACTCGTCGATCAAGGCGTTCCACTGCGCACTGCCGCGGGGATAGATCAAGTTCCACTGGCGCGCCACCTGACCGAAACGGAACTGCTCGTCGTTGTAGTCCATGTTGACCGGCCACGGTTGGACGTCGTAGCCGTTGTACAGAGACTCGAACAGGCCGTAGAAGTGGGTCATGCCGGTGAGCCCGAGCCGGGCGGCGTCGATGGCGTTCATCTGGGCGACCCCGCTCTGGGCGAGGTGAGCGGTCGAGCCCATCTGGTGCAGCTTTGCTTCGTCGAGCAGCGCCGCCATGATCGCCGGCGGGTAGGCGCCGAGCTTGAGACCGTCCACCCCTTTCTTGGCCGCGTAGCGCACCCACTCGCGGGCATCCTCGGGGGTCCGGATCTTGCGCCCCTTCCACTCCTTGCCGCTGCCCGGGCGCTGGAACGACACGATTCGCGGCGCGACGATCTCGTTCTTCTCCGAGCGCGCCCTCTCCGAGAGGTCCCACTCGAGGGCACCGGTCGGCACCCCGCGGACGGTGGTGATGCCGTGGGCCATCCATAGCTTGTAGACGTACTCGGCTTCGGGCGCCTTCGGGACGCCGCCGGTGTGAACGTGGAGGTCGATGATGCCCGGGAGCACGTACGACCCGTGGAGATCGATCTCGTGGGTCGCGTCCTTGGGCCGCCGCCTTTCCTTGATCTCCAGGCCCGGCGTCCCGACGCTCTTCATCTCGGCGATTCGGTTGCCCTCGATGACGATGTCCACCGGCCCTGCCGGCGGAGCGCCGGTGCCATCGATGACGGTGACGCCGCGCAAGATCAGACGCTGGAACGGTCCCTGGCCCTCGCCCGGACGACGCGCGGGCGCCGGCAGCACGTCGCGGTCCTCGTCTTCGATGTCCTCGTCTGCGGCGTTCGCGGTAGCCGCCGTGGCCGGTGCGGCCTGCGGCGCAGCAGCGACCACCTGGGCCGGCGCGTACCCGGGCAACAACAAGAACAACAAGAACGGGGCACACAGAAACGGAACGGTCCGCCCGGGGGTGCGATGGCGGAGATCGTCCATGGGTCTTCTCCTTGAATCCTTGGTGGCTTCAGATGAGGAGCGAGGATAACGCGTTAGCCCGTCGGCGGTTCAGGGCGACGACGGTCCTTGACCGCGAACTCGCTATGCTGTCTGCCGTGTTCTGTCCGGATTCGACGAGTCGCGTGAGCCGATGATCACGATCACCATCGACAAGCCGCAGGCTGCCTCCCAGACGGTGTCGTTCGACCGCGACCGGGTGCGCATTGGCCGCGACCCCTCGAACGACCTGATGCTCGACGGCCAGGGCTGCTCGCGTCATCACGCCGAGATCCGTTCGACCGCCGGCCGCTACCTGATCGTCGACCTCGGCAGCACCAACGGACTGCGGTTCGGCGGTCAGCGAGTGCCCGAGCTGCTGCTGTTCGACGGCGCGTCGGTCGCTATTGGCGAGCTGACCCTCACCTTTCGGTTGGAGGGAGCCGACCTCGACAGAACCCTGGCCTTTCCCTTGGCCCCAGCCGTCGTTTCGCCGAGCCTGAACTCGGCACCCTCAGGCTCGTCCGAGCCGGCCGACCCGGGTGCCGCCGCTGATACCGATACGCCCCCTGCACAGCCCGTGCTGCCGCTGTTCTTGCTCGTCCCGCGGGGCAAGAAGATCGAGAACTTCAAGATCGCTCCTGGCGTCGAGTATGTGATCGGTCGCTCGCCGAATGCCGATGTCGTGATCGATGACCCCAAGGCGTCGTTGGAGCATGCGCGCCTCGGTTCGCGCTCGGGACGGGTGTTGGTCCACGACCTGGGCAGCTCGAATGGCACCCAGCTGCGCGGCCGGTCGATCGCCGAAGCCGAGCTCGCACCCGGCGAGACGTTCATCATCGGCGATACCGCGCTCACCCTGTCTTTGACCCGCTTCGATCTCAGCGAAGAGGCGCTGCGGCTGGACCAGACCCAGGCGGCGGTTCGGCTGCCGCTCTTGGTACCGGCCAAGACCCCGGCCGGAGCCGCGGGGGCGGCGAGTTCCGGTTCCGTCCAGGGCGCCAGGCCCGGACGGGGAAGGTACCTCGCCTTGGGTGCGCTGGCGCTGATCGCTGCGGTCGCGACGATCGTGGTGCTAGTCCGGGCGCGCGCGACGCCGATCGGCGAGCCTGCCGCCGATGCCGCCGGACCAGAGGCGGTGCAGGTCGCGGTGGCGCCAGTCTCGAGCCGTATCGTGGTCGACGCGGTGACCGGGAGCGGCACGATCCGGCCGCTCGAGGCGGCAAACGTCGCCGCCGAGGTGGGCGGCCGCGTGTTGGCGGTCGAGGTCGGGGTCGGCTCGGTGGTGGCCGCCGGTGCGGTGATCGCGCGGCTCGACGAGACCGACATGCGGCTCCAGATCGCAGAGGCGCGGTCAACGGTCAGCCAAGAGCAGCTCGAAGTGGCGCGCTCCGACTACCAGCGCAAGCAGCGCTTGTTCGACGACGGGGTCGTCAACCGGTCGGTGCTCGAGCTGTCGAAGCACGGCTTCCTGAGTCTGCAGTCCGCCTGGGACTCGGCGCAAGCGCGGATTCGAGCGCTCGAGGAGCAGCGGGCGAAAACGCGGATCCTGGCGCCGATTGCCGGCGTCGTGGTGAGCAAGGGAGTGAGCGCTGGCGAGCTCGTTGGCCCCGGGTCGCCGGTGGTGCGGATCGAGGATCAGTCGGCGGTCAAGGTCGGGCTCGAGGTCCCGGATCGCGACGTTGTGCGCTTGCGACGAGGAATGAGAGTCGCGGCCCGGGTAGACGCGTTGCAAGGTCGCGACTTCTCAGGCGAGGTCGAGACCGTAGGCACGGCCGCGAACCCGGTCACCCGATCGTTCCTGGTCGAGGCGCGGATCGACAACTCCGATGGCAGCCTGCGCAGTGGGATGGTCGCGGCGGTCGACATCGAGATCGAGCGACGCGACGGCCTGGCGGCACCCGCGACGGTACTCGTCGACCCGCGAGAGAATCGCGCCGTTGTCCTCGAGGTCACGGAAGGCGTGGTGCGGCGGCGAGAGGTGACCCTCGGCCGCCGGATCGGTGACGACGTCGAGATCCTGTCCGGAATCGCCGAAGGCGCGCTGCTGGTGGTCAGCGGCCAAGAGCGGCTGCGCGACGGCGACCCGGTGACTGTGCGTCGCTAGCGCACTCGGAGGCTAGAGCCCCAGTGGCCAACGGCCGCGCCGCTTCTTGTCCCGCTGGCGGTAGACGATGACCACCGGGACCAGCTCCTTGCCTTGCGCTTCCGCTCCCAGGTTTGCGGCCACGGTCGCCACGACCTCGTCGACCTCGGCCATCAGCTTGCCGCGCCCGCGTTTGAGGCTCTTGATGGCCTTCCGCTTGGTCTTGCCAAGATCGACCACGATCGGACCAACGGTTCCTGCTGTGCCATCAGCCATTTGCGAGTCCTTCCAGTTGGAGTGGGTCTTACGTTCCGACCTCACGCTACTTGCGCGGCTCGCGCGAAGTCAAGGCAGCTGGTGGACGCTCATCGGGTGTCTCGACTGTCCCTCGAGACAGCCGGTCTGCTGTCCCTCGGGACAGCCGGGCTGCCGGAGGAGTATTCTCCGGGCGCACTCTGAACCGAACCAACAGCGGGGCCCCGGCGCCCCGGCGAAGGAGGACCCCGATGGCTACCGAGGAATCGAGACGCCGCTGGACACGTCGCGACCTGTTGCGCGGTGGGCTCGTCGCCGGCGCCGCCGCCTCAGGACTAGGGACACTCGGTTGTCGGCCGGGTGGCGGCGCCGCACCGGCCGCTACGCCGCCGACCCCCGACTTCACGATGGCCTTCCTCACCGACCCGCACGTTTTCGAGCAGAAAGGCGCCCCGAGCGGCGCCGCGAAGGCGGTCGCGCACGCGATGAATCATCCGCAGCCGCCGCAAGCGATCCTCGCCGGCGGCGACCTCGCATTCGACATCCTCGCCACCGGCCGTGACGCCGCCGACGCCCAGTACGCGCTCTACGACCAGGCGGTCGCGGGAGTCGGGGTGCCGATCCATCCGACGCTCGGCAACCACGACTGTTTCGGGGTCTACGAGCAAAGCGGCGTCGACCCGCAAGATCCGCTCTACGGCAAGGGGTACTTCAACCAGCGGTTCGGCCTCGAGCGGTCGTACTACTCGTTCGACCACGGCGGCTGGCACTTCGTGGTCCTCGACACCATCGGCATCGAAGGACGGGCCTACCGCGGCTGGGTCGACGAGGACCAGACCGCGTGGCTCGATGCCGACCTCGGCCGCGCGGCGCTGCCGACCGTGGTGGTCGGCCACGTGCCGTTGTTCAGCAACTACGTCGAGTGGCAGCGGGGTACCGCTGGGGGCATCCCGGGAGGAGTGTCGGTGGTCAACGCCCACCAGGTCGCCGAGGTTCTGGTCCGGCACCCGGTGAAGCTGGTGCTCGCCGGCCACCTCCACATCAACGAGGTGTTCCGCTACAAGGGCATCGAGTTCGCGAACGTCGGTGCGGTGTCCGGCAACTGGTGGAACGGCGTCCGCGACGGCTTCGAGGAAGGCTACGGCTGGCTCGAGTTCCGCGGCGATCAGGTGAGCTGGAGCTACGTCGACTACGGCTGGGAGGCCGAGGTCGCCGCGACCCCGGCGCCCGCCTGATCCCGAGAACGTCCGCGCTTTGAGCTTCGGAAGGCTACGAGCCTTTCCGCGAATTCGAGGCAGGCGATGGGCCCGCGCCCGTCCGCGGGCGAACCCGTCCAGTGGGCGGACGCTGGGCGGGAAACACCCTAGCTCCGGGAATGGCAGCCGTCGTCTAGCGGCCAGGAGCGAACTACCTCGTACATCGAGGGCGTCGGGTTCCTCTGGGGGTAGCGGCCGACCTTGG
>JAQBHE010000241.1:0-3109 GCA_032128015.1 Holophagae bacterium | reverse complement strand
GATCGCGGGCTCGTGGGTCTCGCGGATGGTGTCGGCGAAGCTCAGGTAGGTCTCGCACAGCAGGGGATAGTCCCAACCGGCGACCGCCCGAACGGCAATCCCCGGGCTCCCCGGTCGCGGCTGAAAGCCCTGCAGCGCTTCGCTGACGCTGCCCTTGGTCATCTGGTAGCGGTTGGGCACCGAGATCCCGTAGCCGTCGTCCCAGATCGACAGCAGGACCGGGATCTGGAGCACGCCGATCGCGTTCACCGCTTCCCAGAACAGCCCCTGGGCGCAGCTGGCATTGCCGATGGTGCCGAACGCGACCTCGCGCCCGGCCTTCGAGAACTTGGCGGCGTGCTCGTTGAGCGACGCGAGCTGACGGTACAGCTTCGAGGCGTAGCCAAGCCCGACCAGCCGGGGCATCTGTGCCGCGGTCGGCGACAGGTCGACGGTCGAGGTGTAGCGCTCGAGCTGGTTCAGCCATTGGCCATCGCTGTCGAGCATCCGGGTGCCGAAGTGACCGTTCATCGCCCGGCCACCGGTAGCCGGCTCGGCGGCGACATCAGCGTGGGCGTAGAGCTGGGCGAACAACTGGTCGACGGTCAGAGCACCGAGAGCGAACATGAACGTCTGGTCGCGGTAATAGCCGGCGCGCACGTCGCCGGCGCGAAACGCGTAAGCCATCGCCAGCTGCGCGACCTCCTTGCCGTCGCCGAAGATCCCGAACTTCGCCTTGCCGCGCATCACCTCCTGGCGCGCGATCAAGCTGGTGTGCCGGCTACGGGTTCCGACCCGGTAGTCGCGCAGCACTGCCTCTCGACGGAAGCCCTGGACCCCGGTCGCAAAAGGAGTGGTGATGGTCATCTCTGCCAAGCTTAGCGCTTCACCGATGCTCCTGCCCGACCGTCGTCCCAGAAGCGCCGAGGCCGGACTGCGAACGAATCTTCTCCCCGTCAATCGTGCCGCGATGGTATCAGCTCGCACGGTCGCCACCGCCACTGCTCTCAACCCACCACGGCCCCACCGATCCCGGGTGATTGCCGCTCGCTGGAGATTGTGAAACAATTCACAAGCGCTTCGGGACCCTCGCACCGCCCTAGTCTAGGCGCCGAGATCCAGCAGACGAGAACGCCGAGGACGCTGACACCTGAGTCTCCTTCCTCCGACTCGGTCGCCGCCACGCGGCCCACCCAAACGGACGGCCGTCCGCCACCCCCCAAGGAACACGATCGATGGGTCTCCACCGAATCAAGAAGGGCCTCGATCTGCCGATCAGCGGCGCCCCCGAGCAGCGGATCGAAGACGGACGCTCGGTGCGCCACGTCGCCATCGTCGCGGCCGATTCGATCGGCCTGAAACCGACCCTGTTGGTGGCTGCCGGCGACACCGTGCGCCGCGGCCAAGCGTTGTTCGAGGACAAGAGGCAGCCGGGGGTCCGCTACACAGCTCCCGGCTCGGGGACCGTGGCGGCGGTCCACCGCGGCGCCAAACGCGCCCTGCAAAGCGTCGTCGTCCGCGTCGATGCCGGCGCCAAGGAGTCCCAGGTCTCCTTCTCGAGCTACCGCGGCCAGCACCCCTCGAGCCTCAGCCGGCAGCAGGTCAAGGACCTGCTGATCGAGTCCGGGCTGTGGACGGCATTGCGCGCGCGACCGTTCGGACGGGTCGCGGCGGTCAACGCGGTCCCCCACTCTCTGTTCGTCACCGCGGTCGACAGCCAACCCCTTGCGCCCGATCTCGAACGGGTCCTCGAAGGCCGCGAGTCCGACTTGGAGCGCGGAATGCACGCGCTGGCCAAGCTCACCGACGGCCCGGTCTTCCTGTGCCGGCGTCCGGGCAGCCGGATCGCAACGCCAACCGGCGCTCAGTTCCGGGTCGAGGAGTTCCGCGGACCACACCCGGCGGGCACCGTCGGCCTGCACATCCATCGCCTCGACCCGGTCGACCGCCACAAGTCGGTCTGGCACCTCGGCCTGCAGGACGTGCTCGCGGTCGGTCGGCTGTTCGAGAGCGGCGAGCTCGACACGAATCGGGTGGTGGCGATCGGTGGCCCGCAGATCGCGCGGCCGCGGTTGCTGCGCACGCGCCTGGGCGCCGCACTCGGCGATTTGCTCGACGGCGAGCTCGCTCCGTCACCGTCGCCGGCCCCCGGCGCCGCCGAGCAGCCGCCGCGAGTGATCTCGGGCTCTGCACTCTCCGGTCGCGAGGCCCACGGCGAGATCCACGGCTATCTCGGTCGCTACCACCAGCAGGTCACGGTGCTCGCCGAGGACCACCAGCGACATTTCCTGGGGTGGATGGCTCCGGGCAGCGACCGTTTCTCGGCCACCCGCTTGTTCCTCTCCAGACTGCTGCCCGGCCGAGAATTCGCCCTCAGCACCTCGACCCAAGGCTCGCCGAGGGCGATCGTGCCGATCGGGGTCTACGAGAGAGTCGTGCCCTTCGACATCGAACCAACCTACCTGCTCAAGTCCCTGGTGATGACCGACATCGAGCGCGCCGAGGAGCTCGGGTGTCTCGAGCTCGACGAGGAAGACGTGGCGCTGTGCACCTTTGTCTGCCCCGGCAAGATCGACTACGGGAAGCACCTTCGCGAGACCCTCGACTTGTTGGAGAAGGAAGGCTGATGAAAGCCTTACGCGCACTGCTCGACCGCCACGCCAAGAGATTCGCGAAAGGCGGTCCGCTCGAGAAGCTCCACCCGCTGTGGGAAGCCCAGGACACAATCCTCTACACCCCGGGCTACGTCACCCAGGGGCCTTCCCACGTCCGCGATGCGGTCGATTTGAAAAGGGTGATGATCGCCGTGGTTCTCGCCTTGGTGCCGTGCATCCTGATGGCGATGTACAACACCGGTCGCCAGGCACACCTCGCGATCGCCGCCGGATCGCTGCCGCTCGACCGCTGGCAGACCCAAGCCATGGAAACCATGGGTTTGGCCTTCGATCCGGCCAACCTCCTCGCCTGTTCGGTCCACGGCGCGCTGTACTACTTGCCGGTGCTGCTCGTCACCTTCGCGGTCGGCGGCGGCCTGGAAGCGGTGATTGCCGGGGTGCGCAAGCACGAGATCAATGAGGGCTTCCTGGTCACCGGAATGTTGTTCCCGCTGGTCCTGCCGGCCACCATTCCC
>JAQBHE010000240.1:0-3533 GCA_032128015.1 Holophagae bacterium | reverse complement strand
TAGTCCTCGGCATAGTAGAACTCGGGGGCGTCGAGGACCTCGGTGGTGATCGAGCCGTAGCCGCCGGCGCGCAGCGCCGGTTCGAAGGCGTCACCGGACGCGGTTGCGGCCGCCCGTTGGTCGGGGGAGAAGACGTAGATGCCCGAGCGGTACTGGGTGCCGGCGTCGTTTCCCTGACGCATCCCCTGGGTGGGGTCGTGGCTCTCCCAGAAGATCTTGAGCATCGCTTCGTAGCTGGTCTTCGTGGGGTCGAAGACCACCAACACGACCTCGTTGTGACCGGTGCCGCCGCTGCAGACCTCTTGGTAGGTCGGGTTCGCTGTGTTTCCGGCGGCGTAGCCGACCGCGGTGGTGAACACTCCGGGTGCGGTCCAGAACTTGCGCTCGGCGCCCCAGAAGCAGCCCATCCCGAAGATCGCTTGTTCCAGACCGGCAGGGAATGGCGGCGCGAGCGGTGCTGTGAGGACGAAATGCCGATCGGGAACCGGCAGCGGCGTCGAGCGGCCGGGGAGGGCGGCGACCGGGTCGGGCATCTCGAGCTTCTTGTTTCGTCCGAACACCGGTCACCTCCGAGAGGGGGACTCCGAGCGTGCGGGGTAGCAGCTCTCGAGCCCGGGGCGGTTACTCTAGCAGCGGCGCGGTACCGCCATCCGCTTACGCCCGCCGACCCGGCCAGGGTTTGCGTAGACGGGCTCGTTCCCGGAGAATCGGCCTCCCTCCTTGGTTCCCGACGGAGGGCGCTCCGAGACAACAATGCGCCTTCGCGTCCTGACCTACAACATCCACCGCGCGATCGGCGTCGACCGGCGCTTCCGTCCGGAGCGGATCATCGAGATCCTCGGCCACCACGACGCCGACATCGTCCTGCTCCAGGAGGTTGACGAGGGCGTGCCGCGCTCGCGCGAGCTCGATATGGGGCGCGAGCTCGCGCGCGCTCTCGACTATCCGCACTTTGCGGTGGGCAACAACGTCCAGCTGCGGCGCGGGCGCTACGGCAACGCCACGTTGAGCCGGTTCCCGATCACTCGCGAGCGCAACATCGACTTGACGATCGGCAATCACAAGAGCCGAGGCTGTCAGCACACCACGCTGCACGTCGAATCGCGGCACTCCGAGCGCAGTTTGGAGCTCGACGTCTTCAACCTCCACTTGGGGCTATCGGCTCGCGAGCGCGAGCAGCAGGTCGGCAAGCTGATGCGATCGAGCGAAGTCGCGGGTCTATCGCCCGAGAACCCGGTGCTGATCGGTGGCGATTTCAACGACTGGCGGTCGCGCCTGGGTCCGATCCTGGTCGAGGCGTTCCAGTTCGAAGGCGCAACCGACCTCAAAGCGCGTCCCGGCGCGATCCGCACCTATCCGTCGTTCTCGCCGCGCGGCCCGCTCGACCGCATCTACTTCCGCGGCGGCCTGGTGCTCGACTCGGTCCGCAGGTGCCGCATGCGGCTGTCGAGAGTAGCGAGCGACCACTTGCCGATCGTCGCGGATTTCCGATTGCCGTAAGGTCCGCGGAAACCGTCACCGCCGTGTCCCCTCTGGGGGTAGCGGCCGACCTTGGGCGGCCGAGTGAGGGGTTGTGGGGGCGTACGCGATTGCAGCGAATTGACCGGTGGATGTCGAGCGTGTGATCACCGGAAATCGTGGCTGGGAATCCGCGACAGCTGATCGATCGGCCAGAACCGATCCGCCTTCACCGACAGCGAGCCGTCGCGCCGCTGGAGGATTCCCTCGACGACCAGGCCCGCGGCGCCGACGATCACGCTGCGGTGGCGCTTCAACAGGTCGGGCATCACGATCGCCTGCGACATCCCGGTCTCGTCCTCGAGGGTCAAGAACAGCAGGCCGCGGGCAGTGCCCGGACGCTGGCGGACGATCACCGAGCCGGCGGTGCGCACCCGCTGGTCGGCTGGGCAATTCGCGAGGTCGGCCGCCGACAGGATGCCGCGTCGACGCAGCTCGCGGCGGTAATACGACATCGGGTGCGGGCCGGTGGTGATGTCGGTGACCTTGAAGTCGGCGAAGGTCTCTTCGAGCGCTGACATCTCGGGCAGAGGTGAGGCCTCATCGTCGTCGAGCTTCGCGAACAGCGGTCCGCGCGGCTTGACCGCGCGCGCCACTTGCCACAACGCGGCGCGCCGGCTCCGGGTCTCGCCGCCGAGTGATGAGAGGGCGCCGATCTCGGCGAGCTTCGCCGCTTCGTCGGTGCGCAGGCGGCAGCGCTCTACCAGGTCGTCGGCGCTCTCAAACCGCTGGCGTGCGGCCTCGGTCTCGATGCGCTCGCCGACCTCCTGGCGCAGTCCTTTCACGTAACGCATTCCGATGCGGATTCCGCCCGGGGCTCGAGTGGCCGTGCGTGGTTCTTCCCAACGGCATCGCCACCCCGAAAGATTGACGTCGATCGGCAGGACCGCGGTGCCGGCGCGCTGCGCTTCCTTGACCAGGGTCGCCGGGTGGTAAAAGCCCATCGGCCAGGCGTTCAAGAGCGACATGAAGAACGCCGTCGGGTGATGGCACTTGAGGTAAGCGCTGGCGTAGGCGATCAGCGCGAAGCTCGCGGCGTGAGATTCGGGGAAGCCGTAGAGCGCGAACGAAGTGATCGCCTGGAGGATCTGGCGCTGGCCCTGCTCGTCGATCCCGCGCTCGCGCATCCCCGAGATCAGCCGCGACTCGATCTTCTCCATCCGCTCCATCGAGCGCTTGAACCCCATCGCCCGGCGCAGCTCCTCGGCCTCGCCGCCGGTGAACCCGGCGGCGATCATCGCGAGCTTCAGGATCTGCTCCTGGAAGATCGGCACCCCGAGGGTGCGCTCGAGCACCGGCGCAAGGCTCGGGTCGGGGTAGACCACCTTCTCGCGGCCCTGGCGGCGCTCGAAGTACGGGTGGGTCATCTTGCCGACGATGGGCCCGGGACGGATGATCGCGACCTGGATCACCAGGTCGTAGAACTTGGTCGGGGCGTTGCGCGGCAGCGACGCCATCTGCGCACGGCTCTCGACCTGGAACACCCCGACCGTGTCGGCACGACGGAGCATCGCGTAGGTCGCCGGGTCGTCGGGCGGCAGGTGGGCGAGGTCGAGGTTGACCCGTTCGTGCAGACGCACCAGCGGCACCGCCTCCTCGAGGGCGTTGAGCATGCCGAGTCCCAGGAGGTCGACCTTGATGATTCCGAGGTCGGCGCAGTCGTCCTTGTCCCACTGCACGATCACCCGGTCGGGCATCGCCGCCGGCTCGAGCGGCACCACCTCGTCGAGCCGGCCGGCCGCGATCACCATCCCCCCCGAGTGCTGGCCGAGGTGACGGGGGTGGTTCTGGATCCGTTGCCACATCTCGGCGAACAGCCGAAGCCGCGGTTCCTCGGGATCGAACCCAGCCGCACCGAGCTCTTCCACCATCGACTTGTCGTCGCCGCGCTTGAGGTCGTAGTGCCAGCTCCCGAGCCGTTTCGCCAGCCGATCGACCTGGGACGGCGAGTAGCCGAGCGCCTTGGCGGTCTCGCGCGCCGCCAGCCGGTCGCGATAGGTGATGACGTTGGCGGT
>JAQBHE010000239.1:0-3591 GCA_032128015.1 Holophagae bacterium | reverse complement strand
CCCGCGGTCGCCGAAGTCGCGGTGATCGGCATCCCCCACCAGACCTACGGCGAGGACCTGTGCGCGGTCGTCGCGCTCAAGCCCGGGATGGAGGCATCTGCCGACGACATCCGCGCCCAGGCTGCCACGAGGTTGACCAAGTTCAAGGTGCCATCGCGGGTGGTCTTCGTCAAAGACCTGCCGAAGAGCGCGAATGGCAAGATCTTGAAGCGCGAGCTCCGCCAACAGGTGCTTTCCGGCTAGGTCTCCGGCCCGCGTCAATCGCAACCAACAGAAGCCGACGAGCTCGAAGCCATGAGCCCACTCCAACTCACGCCGCAACTGATCCGGCGCCTGCCCAAGACCGACCTCCACCTCCACCTCGACGGCTCGCTGCGCCTCGAGACCCTGATCGAGCTTGCCAGCGAGCGCAACGTCGATCTGCCTTCCTATTCTCCAGAAGGGCTGCTCGAGCTGGTGTTCAAGGAGCGCTACGTCAGCCTTCCCGAGTACCTGCACGGCTTCAGCTACACCTGCGCGGTGATGAGCGACCCCGAGGCGCTCGAGCGGGTCGCCTACGAGCTCGCCCAGGATTGTCTGGAGGAGGGGGTGTTCTACATCGAGGTCCGTTTCGCGCCCCAGCTCCACACCCGGCCGGGGATGGACATCGGCCAGGTGCTCGAAGCGGTCGACCGAGGCCTGTGCCGGGCGCGCACCGAGCACGAGGCATCGCCAGCGGTACGCGAGCGCGGCGAACCGCCGTTTCGCTACGGCATCATCGCCTGCGCGATGCGCATGTTCACGGCCGGCTTCAGCCCGTACTACCGCAACCTCACTGGAGTGCTGCCGCGCTGGCCGTGGGAGGAGATCTACGGTGTCGCGTCCCTGTCGCTCGCGCGCGCGGTGGTCGAGGCCCGCGACCGCCTGGGGCTCGCGGTTGTCGGCTTCGACCTCGCCGGCGCCGAGGCCGGGCACCCGGCCTCCGACCACGTCGAGGCCTTCCAGTTCGCCCACAGCCACTTCCTCAAGAAGACCGTCCACGCTGGCGAAGCCTACGGACCGGAGAGCATCTTCCAGGCGATCACCCGGCTCCACGCCGACCGCATCGGCCACGGCACCCACCTCTACGCGGTCGACCAAGTCGAGGCGCCCGAACCGGAGCGCTACGTCGAGCGCTTGATCGAGTACATCTCCGATCGCCGAATCACCCTCGAGGTGTGCATCACTTCGAACCTCCAGACCATGCCCGAGCTCACCTCGGTCAAGGACCATCCGTTCGGCAAGATGGTGCGCGATCGACTCTCGGTCTCGCTGTGCACCGACAATCGGCTGGTGTCGCGGACCTCGGTGACCGCCGAGATCCACCAGGCCTGCCAGGCGTTCGCGATCTTGCCCCACGACCTGCGCAACATCGTCATCTACGGCTTCAAGCGCAGCTTCTTCCCCGGCAACTACATCGAGAAGCGCGCCTACGTGCGCCAGATCATCGACTACTACGACCGCGTCGCCCGCGAGGCCGAGGTCGAGACGGTGTCGGTGGCGGGGTAGGGTGGCTGGGCGCGTGGCGTCCTGTATTTTCTGGTCCGCTGCGCGATGATCGCAGGTGATCGCTCAACCCGTCGGCCGCCCAAGCTCGGCCGCTACCCTCAGAGAAGAGAGGGACGTTGTCGCCGCCGCAGCCGGGTAGCGATGTTTCAAAGGAGTCGCCGCCCCTGTGCAGCCCTCCGGGGGTAGCGACCGAGCTTGGGCGGCCGACGAACGAGCGAGCACGTTCAACCCGCTGTTGACCAAGGGACGAGACGGTCAGCCTGCTGGAAGCCGGAGCCTGCCGCGGTCAGCGCGCGCCGGTCGTCATCGCCGGGCCGGCCAGCTCCTGGAGCTCCGCAAGCAGCCAGACATCCGGGTCGACCGTCACCCCCCGGGGCGCCTGATCGAGCACGAACACCTCGGTCGCCTCGCGGTCGGCGAGCTCCACTTCGAACCGATGACGGTCCGACCCAACCCCGGTGTATACCGCGACCTCGACCCGCAAACGATACGGGTCGCCCTTCTGGGCTTGGCGCAAGGTCACCGAGAGCTCCCGACTTTCGGGGTTCCAGCTCCAGCTGCCGGCAATTTCCGGCTGACCGGAGCGCTCGAGCCATTGTTCGAAGAACCAGCGCAGATCGCGTCCTGCTACCTCCTCGACCACCTGTCGAAAGTCGGCGCTCGAGGCGTTGTGGTCGCGATAGCGGCGGTAGAACTCACGGAGTGCGACGAAGAACGCCTCGTCACCGATCTCGCGACGCAACATGTGAAGGGTCCAGGCACCCTTCTGGTAGGAGGCCGGCGTCAGCAGCCGATTGGGATCGTCGATCGTAAGGTCGATCACGCTCGAGGTCGGGCGCTCCGCAGCATCGGCGATCACCCGCTCCCGAGCCTCGCGCATCCCATCTACGAAGCGGTCGCGACCGTAGGTGAACTCGAAGTAGACCTCGGCCAAATAGGTCGCGAAGCCCTCGCTCAGCCAGACGTGGTGCCAGTCGGTTTCGGTCACCGAGTCGCCGAACCACTGGTGGGCCAGCTCGTGGGCGATCAGGCCTTCGTTCGAGCGATCGCCGCGGACGCTGTTCTCGGCGTAGAAGATATTGCTGGCGTTCTCGAGGCCACCGAAGCGAGTCCGCGACTGGACGTTGGCGATCTTCTGGTAGGGGAACGGACCGATGCGCTCGGAGAAGAATCGCACGACGTTGGCGGCGCGCTCGAAGTCGAAGAACCCCGAGTCTCGATCCTGCGGGTAGACCCAGGTCTCGAGCTCCACTCCGGCGACCTGGCCGAGCCGCTGCACCGCGAAACGCGCCACCCCGATCGTCATCACCTTGGTCGCCATCGGCACGTCCGACGACCACACCGTCAGCCGCCGACCGGAATCGAGGTCGGTCTCCTCCACCAGCCGGCCGCAGCCCACCACCTGGTAGCGAGCCGGGGCGGTGACCGCGAACGAGCACAGCGCCTTGTCCGATGGGTGATCGATTGTCGGCAGCCAGTGATGGGCGCGATCCGGCCAGTTGTCGCCAAAGAAGGTGCGTTCGCCGTAGCGGTTGGGACCGATCACCAGTCCGTCCTTCGCGAGCCCGTGATAGCTCACCGACAGATCCTCGATCTCGCCTTCGACGGTCGGCCCATCGAGCAAGATCCGCAGCCGCTCTCCGGCGTGCTCGAACTTCAGTAGTACGTTCCCGGCGGCGCGGCGGCTGAGAACCGAGTCGACCACCATCCCCGAGCCATCGTCACCGCGCGCGACCAGGTCGAGGTCGAGGGTGGTGGCCCCCGACGCGAGCCAGCGCACCCGGATCTCGGCGTCGCCGAGGATCTCGTCGCGGCGGTCGTAGACCTCGATCCCGAAGCGATAGCCGATGACGTCGACGTGCGACTGGCGCTGGTACGACTCGGCGCGTAGCGGCGGCTCGACAAGGCCGAGGAGCAGGTAGAGGAGCAGGGAGCTCGCAAGAGACGCTGGACGCGAGCCGATCACCGGCGCGGATGCTAGCCGGTCGGCGCGCGGTTTGACCAGGTCGAAGCCTACCGGGGCGCCGTCACACCACCCTCCGAGGGTAGCGGCCGACCTTGGGC
>JAQBHE010000238.1:0-6234 GCA_032128015.1 Holophagae bacterium | reverse complement strand
CCCCGGCCCAACCGCGGGCGCCGCACTTCCATTTGGTTGACGGTTTGGGGGTGGGGGGGGGGGGCCTGTTTATCTTTCGTGCCGGCGCGGGCCCCCCACGTTTCGACCTCGAGCAGGTGCTGCTCGACGATCGGCTGATGGTAGGTCGGCGGCAGCGCCATCTGGCGGTCGATCCAAGGGCCGATTCCCTCGGCGATGATCGCGGCGATCGCGGCGTCGTCGGGGCCAAAGGTCGCCTGGGCGAGAAACCGGGCCGCGGTCACGTCACCGATCGCGGCAACCCGCGGATAGCCGGCTCCCGTGGGCTTGACCTGGGCGCCTGCGGTGGCGCTGAGGGATAAGAGCGACAGCGTCAGAAAGAACGCTGGCAGGACTTCGGCTCGTCGGCTGCCGGTTGCACGAGGAGTGGGCATGGGGTCGTGCCTCCTTGAAGCGGAATTGCGGATCGCAGTCGCCCTGGGTTGGCTGGCGAAATGTCACTGTAGCATATTTGGATGCGGGCGGGAAGAGGGATTCGATCGACGATCAATCCGCCAATCCGCGCCGGCTCGCCCGGGCCTCCAGCAGCTCCAGAGCCCGGCACGCAGCGGCCGACTTCAGGCAGCCGAGACGATCGCGGAACCGATGCGCCCGGGCGCCGTGTGAACGGTGGTCAGAGCCGAAGACGGATCGGACTCTCAACGACCGCCGGCAGATCGTCGCGGGCGCTCGAGCCCGAAGTTCCTAAGCCACTACAGCTCGAAGCGCAGACCGAAGCCGAGGTTCTGGCTGTTGAGGTGGTCGTAGCCGACGAGAGTCTCGTAGTAGACGTAGAACGAGCGGCCGCTCGAGAACATCGCCAGCAGTCCGACGCCGACGGTGCCGTAGTCCTCGACCGGATCGTCGTTGCGCAGGAAGAAGCGCTCGCGGGTCGGGTCGCCGACGAAGTGGCCGCTGATGGTCTCGGCGTCGTTCGCGAACTCGTGGATCCACTCAGCGCTGAACTGGGGCACCAGCACTCCCCACGAGGTGCTCTTGGCGAACGAAGCCTGGAGGCCCAAGCCCGAGGTCAGCGAATTGAACTCCTGGGCGCCGATGTTGAGGCCGAGACCGCTGCCGGGGGCGGCGGGGTTCGACATTGTCTCGGCGAAGCCGTTGACGTCGACGCCGAGGTAGTCGGCACGCAACTCGGGGGTGATCGTCCAGCCGCCCGGTCCGAGGTCGACTCCGAAGGCGAGGCTGCCGAACGTTTGGTCGGCTTCGGTGTCGCCGCGCGCGATCTGGTCGATGTCGAAACCGCCCAAGGAGTAGCGGATCGCTCGTTGCTGTTCCAGGTCGCTGCTGCCGGCGCCGGCGATCAGCTCGACGAAGGTGCGGTCGCTTGGGTAGAACGCCGCCTGGATCGAGAGCTTCAGGGTGTCGGTGTCGAGGCTGCCGCCATTCGCCGCGAGGTTGGACTCTTCGTTCTCGGCGCCCACGGCGAACCCGAAGACGAACGCCTCCGAGACTCGATAGTCAGCACCGACCGTGAAAGCGAAGGTGTCGAAGTCGAAACCCGATTCGCTCGGTGTCGCCTCACGGTCGCCGGTCTGGAGGTTGCCACTGACGAACAGCCCCCAGCGGTTCGCGGAGGCTTCGGGCTCGGGCGCGGCAGACGGATCCTGGGCGAACGCGTGACGGGCGTTGGCGAGCGCCGCCGCTCCGAACCCGCTGCGCGGATCCGCGGCATAGGTCTCGATAGCGTCGGCCCTGGCGGCCGTCCGGGTCCCGGGGCCGAGAAGATCCGGGCTGGTGGCGCTGCGGCCGTTCCACTGCATGGCGATGGCGCGCACGCCGCTGCCAGCGGTGCCGCGACGAAGAGCCTCGAGGCGCGCCGCAACCGCGTCGAGCTGGGTGACCGCGGTGTCGACCAGGGAGCTTCCGACCACCGCGTTCTCTTCCGGCGCCATCGCCTGGAGCGCCGCTTGGGCGCCGGCGACGTTCCGGTCTCGCAGCAGCCCGAGCACCAGGTCGTTGCAGCGAGCTTGCAGGTCGGCGCTCGCGATGTTGCCCGAAGGACAGATGTCTTCGATGACGTTGCCGATCGCGGCCTGGGGCGGGTTCGCGCTGATGTCTTGGAGTACGCCCTCGATCGGGCTCTTGGTGCCCTGGGCAAGAGCTGGGGCAAGCAGAGCAGGGGTGAGGAGCCAGCTCAACGCGACCAGGATCGGAGCCGAAGATTTTCTCACGAGCGAACCCTCCATCGGTGGCCTTGGATCTTCGAGGACCACCGAGACAGTAACCTGTGTCGTCGAGCCGGGCAACAGCGAGCCGACGTCGGTCGTGCTCGCCGCCAAGATCACGAGGGAGCCGCGGAGTAGACTGCGGGCCGATTCGACGACTGTTCCCGGCTAACTCCCGAAGATGGACCTCCCCGGACTCCAGAGGATCGAAGAGCACTACGAGGTCCTCGGCAAGCTCGGCGAGGGCGGGATGGGCGCCATCTACAAGGTGCGCCACCGGCTGCTCGGCGAAGAGCGCGTCGTCAAGGTGATGCGCGCGCACTTGAGCGACGACGAGGGGCCGCGGAGTCGGTTCCTGCGCGAGGCTCTGGCGGCGGTCAAGCTGCGTCATCCCAACATCGCGCAGATTCACGACCTGATCGTCGACGACGACGGCACGGCATTCATGGTCATCGAGTTCATCGATGGCCGGAATCTCAAGCAGATCGAGGAAGAGCGCGGCCTGCTAGCGGTCGAGACGGTGCTGTCGATCGCGACTCAGGCGCTGCGCGCTCTCGGCTACCTGCACCGTCGAGGCTTCGTCCACCGCGATGTCTCGCCCGACAACCTGATGCTCAGCGAGGACGTCGACGGCAGCCCGCTGGTCAAGCTGATCGACCTCGGGATCGCCAAGCCGCTCACCGAGACTCTGGGCGCCGGGATGCGCACCCAGGAAGGGATGTTCATCGGCAAGCTGCGCTACGCCTCCCCCGAGCAGTTCGGGGTCGGCGAGCTCGACGCCCGCAGCGACCTGTACTCGTTCGGCATCGTGCTCTACGAGATGTTGACCGGGATCTATCCGATCGCGGGCAGCGACTTCGCCAGCCTGGCGATGGGCCACCTCCAGCACCCACCGCGGCCGTTCGACGAATCGGATCCCCACCACCGGGTGCCGCCGTCGCTGCGGGCGGTGGTCGAGAAGGCTCTGGCCAAGGCCCCGGAGGATCGCTTTCAGAGCGCCGAGCAGCTGTCGGCGGTGATCGAGACCATCCGGCTGCAACTCGAGACCCCGAGCGAGCCGACCCTCATGATGCCGGCTCCCGGCGCTGCGCGCGACGCCGCGGGTCGCTCCACCGACACTGTCCTCGACGAGGAGCAGATCTCCGCCCTGTTCGCGGGGGCGCGCATGCTGGTGCGGCTGGGGCAGTTCGACGAGGCCGAAGCTCAGGTCGGGGCGGTCGCGAGAGCGCGGCCCGACCATCCCGCGGCGCAGGCTCTGCTCGCCGAGATTGCGACCGAGCGCGAGCTGGCTGCGGGTCGTCGCCAGGCTCTCGACGAGGCGCTCGAGGAGATCTCGCGGCTGCTCGAGACCAAGGACCTGGAGGGTGCGGCCCGCAGTCTGGAGGCTGCGATTGGCGAGCATGGCGCGGCCGAAGAGCTGCGCCTGCTCGAGAACGACCTCGAGCGCCGCCGCGTCGCCGAGCAAGTCGAAACCGCCGACCGCGTACTCGACGAAGCACGCCAGCTGCGTGCCGCCGGCGACCTCGATGCCGCGTCCCAGCGGCTCGAGCGCGCGCGTTCGCTCGCGCCGGGTCGGCCCGGCCTCGACCAGCTTGCCGCAGCCCTCGAAGCCGACCGCGAGCAGCGGCGAGAAGCACGCATTGTCGCGGAGGCGCGCCAGGCGCACCAGCGCGCGCTCGGCGCGATGGAGCGCGGAGACCTCGACGTCGCGCGGCGTTTGCTGCAGGAGCTCTCGCCGGCTCACCGAGAGGCTGGCGACTTCGCGGCAGTCGAGCGCAGGATCGGAGCGCTCGAGAAAGCCGCCGATCACGCCGAGCGAATGGCGGTGATCATCGAAGCGATCGCCGCCCAGTTATCCCAGGGTCGCCTCGAGATGGCAGCCGATGCGCTGGTTGCGGCTCGCCGCCGTTACGGCGATGACCCGGCTCTGGCGCCGCTCGAGCGCCAAGTGGCCGCGGCACGGACTGCCGCTGAGGAGCGCGCTCGGGTGCAGCGCCAAGAGCGGGTCGCGGCGGTGATCGAGGCCGCATCCGAGGTTCTATCTCGCGGCGACGCCGAGTCGGCGCTCACCGCTGTCTCTGAGGCTCTTCGTCTCGATCCCGGGAGCGTTGCGGGACTCGAGTTGATGCGCCGAGCCGAGACCGAATCGGTGCGCCTGCGCGCGCTCGCAGAGGCCCAGGAGGGGATCGCTGCCGCGCTCGACCGCGGCGACCTCGACCGCGCTTCCAAGTCCTTGCGCGCGGCGCGGCGGTCCTTCGGCGATCACCCTGGGCTCGGAGCGTTGGCCACCCGGCTCAACGATCGCGAGGGCGCGCGCGCCAACGAGCGCGCGCTCGACAAGAAACTCCAAAACGTCGAGCGGCTGCTCGCCCGCTCGACCGTCGAGGCGGCCTCGAAAGAGCTGGCGGAGGCGGTCGCCGTGCATGGCGAGTCGGTGGCTGCGCGGCGGCTGCGTACCCGCATCGATCAGGCGTTCGAGGCCGCCCTGGCGAAGGAACGCGAAGCGCGGCGCCAGGTCGAGGCCTCGCGGACCGGCGGCGGGCCGGCGATCGCGCCGCGGTCCCCAACGCGGTGGCTACTCGCTGTCGTCGCGGCCGCGTTGGCGGTGGTGGCTGGGATGTGGCTGACCCGTGGTCTGCGCTCCGACGCAACGGGACCCGCGCCGCCGGCTCGGCCGTACCTCGAGACCGCCGAGGCCCAGGCCCAGCTCGCCGGCTACGACTTCGGCGCGTTTCGGGCGCTGTTGATCGCCAACAACGTGTATCCCAAGGGTCTCCCTTCCCTGGGATCCGCGGTGGCCGACGCCGGCGAGCTCGGACGATTGCTCGAGGCGCGTTTCGGGTTCACCGTCGAGGTTCTGACCGACGCCACCCGCTACCAGATCATGACCGCGCTCGAGCGGTCGGTGCGCGAGTTGGGCGAGCGCGACAACCTGCTGGTGTTCTACGCCGGCCATGGGATCTTGGAGGGCGGCAACGGCTACTGGGCGGCCTACGATTCGGAGCCCGGCGCCACCAGCGCCTGGATCCCGAACTCTGACGTTGCGGACCTCTTGCGTGACGCCGTCGCTCGCCGGGTCCTGCTGATCGCCGATTCGTGCTTCTCAGGCAGCCTGGTGCCGACGACCCCGGAGACGGTCACGGTTGCGCCGCCTGAGAATCGCGACCAGGTCGACCAGCTCCTCGAGAGAAAGGCGCGCCAGGTGTTGACGTCCGGCGCACTCCAGCCGGTGCTCGACGCTGGTTCCGGCACCCACTCGGTGTTTGCGGCGGCCCTGCTCGAGGGCCTCGCCGCCGATGGTCAGGCGGCGACCATCGAGGCCCGAACGTTGTACCTGCGGCTGCAGGCCCAGGTCGAGGATGCTGCCGGCAAGTTCGGACTCGAGCAGCAGCCGCAGTTCGCGCCCCTCGACCTCGACGAGGGAGGTTCCTTTTTCTTTGTCGCCCGCTGAGAGTTGCAGTTCGCGAGTGCGGAGCATCGCGCCGAAGTCGGGATTGGTAGAGTCCCGCTTGGGAGCTTGAGGAATGAAGGCTGCGGGAACCGGACCAAGGATCGCTGCCGTGGCGATCGCGGTGCTCGGCGCATCGGCGTTTGGGCCACCCGTTCCGGCGGGCGGCCCGGTTGCTGCGTTTGCCCTCGCCCAGACCAGCGCCCGCGTCGAGTCCGGCGACGGAAACGACTTTCTGGTGGTCGACTGTTTGCTTCCGGGCAAAGTCCGGCGGCTCGGTCGCCGCCAGCGCTACATCACGCCGCGACGTCCGATGCGCACGACCGCGATCGACTGTCAGATCCGCGGCGGTGAGTACACCGAGTTCGACCGCGCCTCCTACCAGACTGCGCTCGCGGTCTGGCTTCCCGAAGCGCAGGCCGGCAGCGCCGAAGCCCAGTACTTCGTCGGTCAGATCTACGAGCGCGGTCTCGGGCTCGACCCGGATTACCCGAAGGCCGCCGGGTGGTACCGCCGAGCGGCCGACCAAGGGCACGCCGAAGCGCAGACCAGCCTCGCCTACCTCTACGAGATGGGGCTCGGGGT
>JAQBHE010000237.1:0-6825 GCA_032128015.1 Holophagae bacterium | reverse complement strand
GCCGAGAGCCGGGGCCGTCGACGCGGGTCTCCTGGCTTCCAGCGGAACGGGTATTCGTGCCACTGCGAGTCGTCACTGGCGGCCACTTCCAGAACGATCTCGGGTCGCCGGGTGGTCATCGACCGAAAAAGACCGTAGCCGTTGATCGAGCGCAACGGGCGGATCGCCTGGAGCGCGCCCGCCGCGGGCTCGATGACGAAACGATCGGCGGCCTCGAGCAGGGCGACCGCTCGCGGACTCGCCAGGTGCCGCGGCACGGTCCAGGCGACCTCGCGAATCGCGACCGCCAAGCTCAGCGCCGAGATCACGACCGCGATCGCGATTCGCGCTGTGAGCCCGCCGCGGGTGCTGGTGGCGGGCGGGATGTAGATCGTATCGGGCATCGCCCGGCGCCACCGCCAAGGAATGGCCGCGCGCAACGCCCGGTCGTCGAGCAGCGACACGCAGAGCACCGCGGTCAGCAGATTGAAGAACCCGTAGTTGCCGGTGGCGGCGATCAGCACCTGGAATCCGACCAGGCCCCAGAATGCGGCGAGGCGCAGTTCTCGCGACCCGAAGATCAAGAATGGCAATGCGATCTCGATGACGTAGATGAGTCCGACCGACAAGTGCTGGAAGGTCTCGGGCAGCCGATGGGCGTACCAGCTGGTGACCAGAGGCAGCGGCTGGGTGAAGTAATGGACGTCGAGGGCACTCAGGCGCCACCAGGCGTCGTCGAGACTGGCGAGCTTGACCAGGCCCGACAGCACCATCAGTTTGAACAGCAGCAGCCGCATCAGCCACAGTCCGATTCGGGGGTCGGGCGGCGGCGGCGTGGTGCGGCCGGGTCGCCAGGTGATTGGCGCGAGAATCGCCGACAGCAGTCCGGTCTCGAGCAGCAGCACGTCCCACTGGAAGGAGAGAAAGTCCTGGCCCGCGGTCACCAGCGATAGGTAGCCGGCCCAGCACAACAGGATGACCGGCACGGTGTGGAGCCCGGCGATGAGCAGCAGCGAGAACACCGCCAGCCCGCCGCACAGGGCGTGGAGAGCGCCATCGCTGGCCGAGAACCAGAGCACCGTCGGTAGCTCGAGCATCGGCGCGCCGCCGAGGTGCGGCCGAACCGCCTCGAGGTAGTTGGAGACCGGCAGGATGCCGCGCGACCCGATCAGGCCGTCGCTCTGGGTCCACAGCGACACCGTCGCGATCAAGTAGACGAGGCCGAGCAGGCGCAGGAACAGCGTCCGCGTGGCGTCGTAGCGGGGCGGACCGTGGGATCGCGTCATGGGCTCTGGCCTCGTCTCAGGTCCGAGAGATCGGCCGCGCCAGGACCAGGATCGGCAAACCCGCGATCGATAGAACCGTTCCGATCTGGGTCAGCGGGATGCGCAACGCGCGCTCTGCGGTCACCGCGGCCTCCTTCCTGGGTCTGGGCCCGGCGGCCGGTCCCGGATCCCATGATGGTACGAACAACCGTCGCCGGGGTCGACGGGTTGAAACCTCGGACCCTGACTCTTCGTTCTAAGAGAGACAGCGGCCCTCATCGGGCTCCTCATTCTGTCGGTCCCCGTCTTGGGCCCTCATCCTGCCGCTGAATCTGACTCGGAATCGGAGAACCAAGCGATGAACGACGTGAAGAGCAGCACCGCGAAGTCTTGGAGGAAGTCTTGGAGTCTGTGGGTCCTCATCCTGGCCTTGCTGGCGGTGCCGCTCGCGATCGGCGCCGCGAGCTCTTCGCCGGTCGAGCCGGCCCAACGTGCAGAGTCCCAGCGTACAGAGTCCCAGCGTACAGAGCTCGGACGAGTCGTCGAGCAGGAGCCGTCTGGCCAAGAGCCCGCGGTGCGACCGCGGCGCGAGCGAGCTCCCGAAGCGCGTTCCGGTCGCGGCTACCTCGGGGTTCAGGTCGACGACCTCACCCGCGGGCTGCGTCAGCACTTCGGGGTCCAAGGGGACGTCGGCGTGCTGGTCGAGGACGTCGAGGCCGATACCCCGGCGGCGGCTGCCGGTCTGGTCGCGGGAGACGTGGTGGTGGCGATCGCAGGCGAGCCGGTGGCGTCGGCGCGCGGGCTCACCCGGGCGATCCACGCCCGTCCCGGCGAGACCGTGGCGCTCGAGGTTGTCCGCGACGGTCGCACGGTCGAACTGACCGCGACGCTCGGCGAGACCGGGCGGTCGACGCGAGTCCGCCGTTCCCGTGTCGAGGCCGATGATGTCGCTGAAGATGTCGAGGCGCGGGTCGCCGAGGCGCTCGAGGGCGTCGACTGGGACGCGATTGGCGATCGCGGCGAGCAGTTCGGCGAGGAGCTCGAACAGCGTCTCGAGCAAGCCTTCGATGCGAAGGACTGGGAGGAGTTTGGCAAGCGCTGGGAAGACTGGGGCGAGCAGCAGGGCAAACATTGGGAAGAGTGGGGCGAGCGTTTCGCCGAGCGATTCGAGAACATGGATTGGGAGGAGTTCGGCGAGCGGTGGGCCGAATGGGGCGAAGGTGAGGGTGAGAAGTGGGCGGAGTGGGGCGAGCGTTTCGCCGATGACTGGGCCGGCAACAGCGAACATTGGGCAGAGCTCGGCGAGCGGATCTCCGACTCGGTCGGTTCGGTCGATTGGGACGGCCTCGGCGAGATGATCGAGCGGATCGTCAGCGAAGTGATGTCGGCGGTCGAGGATCTTCCCGACCACAACGACCGCGAGTAACGCGCGGACGAAGGCGTCGCAGGCGAACGCGACATCGACACAGGCAACTCTGTCCAGATTGCTACCGAAGGTAACGAGCTTCGGTCGCGCTTCGCCTCGGTCAGGGCGCGACGCGTCGTCTCCCTGACGGCCATGTTCTCCTTGGAGCTCCGGTGTCGTTCTCGATCGTTCCCGGTTTCTGCGGGCTTCGCCGTCGGAGGTCGGATTCTCCGAGCGTCTCAGCCGTCTTTTCCCTCGCGCCAGCGGCGGTGGTGGCACGGCTCGTGCTGTAGTTCCTCGTGCTGTAGTTCGGCGTGTGGCTCATGGTGCAGCGGGTGGCAGGTAGGCACCATCCGGGCTTGGGCCAAGCAGACGGCGAGCAAGGTCGGGTATCCTGGATGGAAGCCCGCAACCGGAGACGACATGAGCAATGATCCCGTGATCCACCAGCCTTCTCGAGACACGAGCGCCGGCTTCACGCTCATCGAGCTGATGGTGGTCAGCGCGATCCTGTTGATCGTGATGGTGATCGGGTTCCCGGCGCTCAACAACCAGATCCATCGGGCCCGGATGCTGGGCTACGTTCGGGAAGTTTCGGTCCACGTGGCGCAGGCTCGGCAGGAGTCGATCCGGCGCGGCGTGCCAGTTGTGGTCCAGCCGAGGTTCGATACCGATGACCTGTTCGCCTACGCCAATGTCGACCTCGATGGGGCTTTTGACTTCACTCCTGACCTGACCAAACCGCGAGGGACCGTCGACTACCAGGTATTGGTGCTGCCGTCTCCCAACGCGGTGGCGGTGGTCTTCCAAGGTCCTGCCGATGCCGATCCGCGGGGTCCTGACGCGGTGGAGGGACTGACCGCGATGACTGTGGGACCCAACGCCATGGTCTTCCTGCCCGACGGTTCGATCCGCGATGTCGGGGGTATCCGGATTGCCGATCGACGGAACAACTTCCTCGAGGTCCGGGCAGAGCCGGCAGCGACCGGGCGGGTGCGGGTGCTCAAGTTCAATCCCGATCCCGCGTGGGGTGGCGATCCGGGCTTCTACGAACAGGGCACCGATCGCGACACCGGCAAGTCGCTGTGGGTCTGGTACTAGCGGGATCGTGGATTCACCATTCCCCAGCGAGTCGGCTGTCACCCACGCGCTCGGGCCAGGATCCGGCTAAGGTCCCAAGCCACGCCGCGATCGCCGGCGCTCATGCGCTCCGGCATCGCCAGACCTCCGACCGACGGCGCGGCGGACGAGCCATGACCGTACAATCGGTGTGTGGACAACGAAGGCGGGATCGATCTCTACGAGGAGCTCCAAGGCCTCATCCGGGAGCTCGATCGCCGGGGGATTGAGTACGCTCTGGTCGGGGCTCTGGCGCTCGCGATCCACGGAGTCGTGCGAGCAACCGTGGATATCGATCTCCTCGTTATGCCGCAAGACGTCGATTCCGCCCTCGGGGTGGCGCGGGATCGCGGATTCTCGATCGAGGCGCTGCCGATGACTCTGAGCAGTGGACTGATGGTTCGAAGGCGCTCGATGATCTTGGGCGAGGACTCGCTGACCGTGGACTTTCTGGTAGTCAGCGACGATCTTCGATCGGTCTGGAATGACCGTGCTGCGGTGGAAACCGATCGCGGCGAGCTGTGGGTCATCTCGCGAGAAGCCCTGATCCAGATGAAGGCCCTGGCCGGGCGTGAGCAGGACCTCGCGGACATTCGACGGCTCCGGGAGCTCGACGGGTGAACGATCGGTTCACGCCGTCGTCGGTCTCCGGGCGACTCCGTGCCCTGGCCAAGGTCAGCGACCTCAGTGCCGGAGCGCGGGGCCTCAGCAAGGTGCCGTGGGACAAGGCCGCGGTGTCCGCCCGCCTTCGTCGTCAGTCCGAGCTGCGGCGACTCTGCAGAAGGTTGTCCGCTCTAGTTGGCGCTCCGGCATCGCCGCTGCGTTCGTAGGAACTCGAAGCCCTCGATGTGCGACGCAGTTCGCTCTCCATCTGCCAGACACGCCTTTTCTGCAAGACAACGTCCCTTCTGCAAGACAACGTCCCTTCTGCCAGGCAACGTCCTTTCTGCCAGGCAACGTCCCTTCTGCCAGGCAACGGCTGCCCATTTCCCACCGCTAGTAGAATCCCCCTTCATGCGCAACAACGTCGGGCTATTTCTGACCAAGCGGGCAATGCTGTCGCCCGACCTCGAAGGTTTCGTCGACGCCGACACCAACCGTCGGTTCACTTTTCGCGAGTGGAACCAGCGGGCCAACCGCACCGCCCATTTCCTGCAAGACTTGGGGGTGCGCAAGGGCGACCGGGTGGCGTTGCTCCAGATGAACTCGATCGAGTACATGGAGAGCTTCTTCGCGGTCGCCAAGATCGGCGCCATCTGCGTGCCGCTCAACTGGCGGTTGACGCCGGACGAGCTCGCCTTCATCCTCCGCGATTCGGGCAGCGCCACCCTGATTTTCGGCGGCGAGTTCCTGGCCGCGGTCGAGGAGCTGCATCGTCGTGGCGGCGGCGATGAGGGCACGCTCCTCGAACGCTGGGTCTACGTCGGCCGCGACGAGCAACGTCCCGAGTGGGCGTCGTCGTACGACGCGCTGCAGACCGCCGCCAGCGACCGCGAGCCGATCATCGACTCCGGCGAGGACGACGAGCTGTACATCATGTACACCTCGGGGACCACCGGCCTGCCCAAGGGCGCGGTGCACACTCATGACACCGCGACCTGGGCCGTGCTGACGATCAACGCCACTTCCGACCAGCGCACCAAGGACCGCTATCTGGTGGCGCTGCCGTTGTTCCACGTCGGCGCTCTCACGCCCCTGACTTGCGGGGTCCATCGCGGGGTGACCGCGGTGGTGATGCGCGCCTTCGACCCGAAGCGAGCGTGGGAGCTGATCGACCAGGAGAACATCACCACCGGTCTCAAGGTGCCGGCGATGCTCAACTTCATGCTCCAGGTCTACGACCCCGCGATCCACAAACACGAGCACCTGCGCTGGCTGATGAGTGGCGCGGCGCCGGTGCCGGTGGCCTTGATCGAGGCGTACACCAAGCTCGGGATCGAGATCCAGCAGGTCTACGGCCTCACCGAGAGCTGCGGGCCGGCTTGTCTGATCAGCTCGGACGACGCGATCCGGTGCGCCGGCTCGACGGGCAAGGCGTTCGTCCACACCGACGTGCGGGGTGGTCGACGTCGAGATGCAAGACGTCGCCCCCGGCGTCGGCGGTGAGGTCATCGTCCGCGGACGCCACATCATGAAGAGCTATTGGAACCGGCCCGAGGACACCGCCCAGGCGATTCGCGACGGCTGGCTTTTCACCGGCGACATCGCGACCGTCGACGAGGAAGGCTTCGTCTACATCCAGGACCGGATCAAGGACATGTACATCTCGGGCGGCGAGAACGTCTATCCGGCGGAGATCGAAGGCGTGCTGATGCGCCACCCCAAGATCGTCGAGGCTGGGGTGATCGGCCAGCCGAGCGCCAAGTGGGGCGAGTCGGGCGCGGCGATCGTGGTGCGTCGGGACGAATCACTCGACGAGGATGAGGTGCGTGCCTTTTGCCGGGACAAGCTGGCCCGGTTCAAACAGCCGAAGAACGTCTACTTCGTCGACCAGGTGCCGCGAAACCCGTCGGGCAAGATCCTGAAGCGGATTCTCCGCGAGCAGTTCCCGGGGCCCGCGCCGGAGTAACGCGGCTCGGCGACGCTTCGGCGCGGCGTGAGCGGTCGCTGCGGCGACGAGTGAGTCTGGGGAGTCTCGGTGCAATTTTCGACGATCATCGAACCGTTCCGGATCAAGACCGTCGAGCCGATCCGCCAGACCACCCGCGAGGAGAGGTCGGTGGCGCTCGAGGCGGCCGGGTACAACCTGTTCCGGTTGCGCGCCGACGATGTCCTGATCGACCTGTTGACCGACTCCGGCACCGGCGCGATGTCGTCGGCGCAGTGGGCCGGGATGATGCGCGGCGACGAGTCGTACGCGGGGGCGTCGTCGTTTTACCGCTTCGAGAAGGCAGTGCGTGACCTCACCGGCTACCGTCACGTGATCCCCACCCACCAAGGCCGCGCCGCGGAACGGATCCTGTTCGGCAACGCGGTCGTCGCTGGCGAGATCGTCCCCAACAACACCCATTTCGACACCACCCGCGCCAACGTCGAGGCGCGGGGCGCCGAAGCTCG
>JAQBHE010000236.1:0-2610 GCA_032128015.1 Holophagae bacterium | reverse complement strand
CCTTGCCGGCGGCGTGGATCCGCTCTACCGCGATCAAAGCTTCGCCCAGTGCGCCGAAAGTCTCACCGATGACGAAGTCGACGCCTTCGTCGACCTGCCAGGAAAGTTGGCGATCGAACAGCTCGCGCACCCGGTCACCCGAGCTGGCGTCCCGATGGTCGTACATCCAGGTCAGACTGATGTTGCCGGCGACCAGCGCGGCGGAATCCCCAGGCGCCGCCTCGGCGACCCCAGGCGCCGCCTCGGCGACCACCGAGCGGGCGATCTGCACCGCCGTGCGGTTGATCTCCTCGACTCGATCGGCAAGACCAACCGTCCCGAGCTTGTCGGCGCTCGCGTAGAAGGTGAGCGCCGTCAGGACCTCGGCGCCGGCGCCCAGGAACTCGCGGTGCAGCTCGGCCACCGCTTCTGGGTGCGTCAAGACCACCTCGGGGGTGAACGGACCGGCCTGCACCCAGCCTCGTTTCTCGAGCTCGAGCAAGTAGCCGCCGTCACCGAGCACCGGTCCTTCAGCGAGCCGAGCGAGGATGTCCTTGTTCATGCGCGGCACGAAGGATACTCCAGCGTCCGCGGCGGCGACAGCGCCGAGCAATCTCCGCGAGCAATTTCCGCGGATTGACGACTCCCGGCCGGTCGACTACCTTGCGTCGATGATCTCCGCACTGCTCGAGACTCGCGCCCTCGAGTGGATCGATTCCAGCGACGGCGTCCGGCTGCCGTTGTTCGATCTCGGCGGCGACGGACCGACGCTGCTGACCGCCCACGCCACCGGCTTCCACGGCCGGGTCTACGATCCGCTGCTCGCCTCGCTCGACGGTTGCCGGCGCTACACCGCCGACCTTCGCGGTCACGGCGACGCCGAAGTCCCCGGTGATCTCGAGTACCACTGGGAGAGCTTCGCCGACGACCTGCTGGCGGCGGTAGCGGCGCTCGGCGATCGCGTGCCGCTGCTCGGGTTCGGGCACTCGATGGGCGCCGCCTGCCTGTTGATGGTGGAGCAACGTCTGCCGGGGACGTTTCGCGGGCTGTTCTGCTACGAGCCAGTGATTCACCCTCCCGGCGCCGCGAACGACTCCGTGCGCCTCAAGGGCTTCGTGGAACGGACCCGAAACCGTCGGGCGACTTTCGCCTCGCGCGACGAGGCGCTCGCGAACTACCGCTCGAAGTCTCCGTACAGCCGGTTCGACCCGCGGGCACTCGCCGCCTACGTCGAGCACGGGTTCGCCGACGACGACTCCGGGGTGCGGATCAAGTGCCGCCCTCAAGTCGAAGCCCAGATCTACCGCATGGGGCCCCGGCACCGCACCTTCGAGTCACTCGGGGCGATCGCTTGCCCCGTGCTCGTCGCAAGCGGTGGACGCGGCGAGCCCGGACCATCGCAGTGGGCGGGACGGATCGCCGCCGAGATGCCGGGCGCCCGGCTCCAGGTCTTCGACGACCTCGGCCACCTCGGCCCGCTCGAAGATCCCGAGGCCGTCGCCCGGGCGGCCACCGAGTTCTTCCGCTCGCTGTCCTAGAAGTCTTGAACTCCCGAACTTGACTCGATGAGTCAAGTTTTGGGGCGGGACGTTTTCACGAGTTCTGGAGTTCAAGACTTCTAGGAGCCCGCAGCCGTCTGCGGCTGCTTGGGCGGGGTGACCGCTAGCGTGATCGTGGTATGACCACGTCTCATCACTGCCGCTTGCTGGGGAGTGGTGACAACCACGAGCCCGCTAGCAGAGAGCTGCCGTGGCTGGGGACTGGCAGCCGTCGGCCACGACTGCTGCCGCGACAAGCGCTCGTCGATGAGCTAGCTTGAAGGGGTGACGTCGAGACTGTCATCCTGAGCGCACGATGAAGACTCGACCCCATCGGTTGTCGACTCTCAAGGTCGTTCGCTTTGGAAGCGCTTTGGAGGGCGGCGCCATCGGGAAGCTCGGCCAGCACCTCGTCCGCGCTTTTCGTCGAGCGATCGATCGGATCGAGCTGGTCGAGCGCGACCCTTTGCCGGTCGATCAAATCGAGGCCGGCCTCTTGACCCAGGTGCTCGATGCCGACGTCGGCGGCCACATCCTCGGTATCACCGACGCCGACCTGTTCGACAGCCGCGGAGAAGACTTCTCGCGCTTCATGTTCGGCGGCAAGGACCATCGCAACGACGTCGCGGTGGTATCGACCCGGCGCTTGAGAGAGCGCGACCAGGCCCTGACCATCGAGCGCTTGGTCAAGGTCAGCCTGCACGAGCTCGGCCACAACTTCGGCCTGGTCCACCATTACACCCTGGCCACTGGCGACGACGGTGACCTGTGCCCGATGACCAAGGGCGAGCTCAACCGCTACGGCGAGCGTGGATACCTGCAAGCGGTGATCGACGCGCGCGGCTTCTCGTTCTGCCGCCCGTGTACCGAGTTCGTTCGGCGCGCGGTCATGCTCCAAATGGCATGAACTCGGAGGCTAATTCGACTCCTCGACCACCCGGCCGTCGAACAGGTGGACGCTGCGCTTGGCGTAGCTCGCGTAGCGCGGGTCGTGGGTGACCATGCAGATCGTCGCCCCGCCCTGGTGGAGCTCGCTCATCAGGTCCATCACCGCCTCGCCGTTGGTCGAGTCGAGGTTGCCGGTGGGCTCGTC
>JAQBHE010000235.1:0-2861 GCA_032128015.1 Holophagae bacterium | reverse complement strand
CGCTCTTGTCGCACCACCTGGTGTTCGACCGCGCAACCTGGGCGCTCTTGATCTTGGGCTACTGCGCAGTCGCTTCGGTCATGCCCGTGTGGGCGCTGTTGCAACCGCGCGGCTACCTGGGAGGTTTTGTGCTCTACACCGCGCTCGCCCGAGCCGCCGGTCTGCCGACCCGGATCGCGATCGGAGTGGTGTGGAGCGAGCTCTACGACGGTTTCTATTACCACGCTTGGCCCGAAGTCTGGCTCGCGGGACGCTGGCGCTGGATCGACCCGACCCTCGGCCAGCCGCTCGCTGACGCCACCCACATCAAGCTGCTCAACGGCGGTATCGAGGCCTGGCCCCAGCTCCTGCCGTTCCTCGGCGAGCTCCAGATCGACGTGCGCGACATTCGGTGACTCCCCGAATCCCCATGATCCGCACCCAAGCGCTGTCCAGGCGCTTCGGCGACAAGCTCGCGGTCGACGCCCTCGACCTCGAGGTCGGCGAGGGCGAGTTCTTCTGCTACCTGGGGCCCAACGGCGCCGGCAAGACCACCACCATCAAGATGCTCACCGGCCTGGTTCGGCCGTCTTCGGGAAGCGCCTCAATCGGCGGCCATGACATCCAGACCGACCCGCTCGCCGCAAAGCGTCTGCTCGGCTACATCCCGGACACACCCTTTCTCTACGACAAGCTCACCGGCCGCGAGTTCCTGCGCTTCGTCGCCGGACTCCACCGCCTCGACGAGAGCATCCTCGAGAGCCGCGGCCTTGAGCTGCTCGAGACCTTCGAGGTCGCGCACGTCGCCGACCAGCTGATCGAGAGCTACAGCCACGGCATGCGCCAGAAACTGTCGTTCGCATCGTGCTTTCTCCACGGGCCGAAAGTGGTGATCGTCGACGAGCCGTGGGTCGGCCTCGACCCCAAGAACATCCGCAGCGTCAAGACCTACCTGCGCGACCGCACACGCGAGGGCCTGACGGTGCTGATGTCGACCCACACTCTGTCGATCGCCGAGGAGCTCGCCGACCGCATCGGCATCATCCACCAGGGCCGGTTGATCAAGGTCGGCAGCGTCGCCGAGATCAAGGCGCTGGCGACCCGTCCGGGCTCGCTCGAAGACGTGTTCCTGGAGCTCACACGCGACAGTGATCCGCAAGCCGGGGGCTCAGGAGACGGCGGCCGATGACCCAGCTCGGCGCCTTACTGTGGGCCAAGGTGCTTATGAGCCGCCACTGGGTCGCCTCGGTGCGACGCGAGTCGCGGCTCAAGGTCGGGTTCGTGTCGCTGTCGGCCGCGGTGCTGTGGTTCGGCGCGTTCCTCTTCACGTCGGGACTGCTGCGGTTGTTCGATCACTTCGGCGAGTCGATGTTCGGCGATACCGGCGACGTTCGCTTTGCCGACGTGCTGCTCAACCGCCTGCTGTCGACGATCGCGCTCACTCTGCTGGTGCTGCTGGTGGTCTCGAACGTGCTGGTCTCGTTCGCCACGGTTTACCGCTCGAAAGAAGTCGCCTACCTGATCCAGGCGCCGATCTCGGTGCCGGCTTTCTTCGTCGGCCGCTTCGTCGAGTGTCTGACCTTCAGCTCCTGGGCCCTCGCCTTCCTGGGCGCGCCGGTCCTCCTCGCCTACGGCCTGCATCGCGGCGCCGCGCTCGGGTTCTACGTCGCCCTGGCGCTGTTCTTCGTGCCCTTCGTCGCGATCCCGGCGGCGCTCGGCTCGATGATCACGGTGATCCTGGTGCGGGTGTTCTCGGGGTTGCGCCGCGGCGCGGTGATCGCGACCGCTGTCCTTGCGATCGCGTTCGCGATGGTCGCAGTGCGCTCACGGATCGCCGACCCGGCGCTCACCCAGACCGAGACCTTCCAGGCGATCGCCGACACTCTCGGTCGCACCCAGTCGCCTTTCCTACCCAGCCATTGGCTCGCCGAGGGGCTGCTGCGGGCGGCGGTCGGCGAGGTCGGAACCGCCGCCTTCTACTGGCTGCTGCTGGTCGCCAACGCCCTGCTCTTGGTATGGCTCGCGACGATTGCTGCCGAGCTGTTCTTCTACCAGGGCTGGAGCGCTCTCCATGCCTCCGATGAGCTACGCGGTCCGCGTCGCGGCAGCGGCGGTCCCCTGCGCTTCGTCGACCCGCTGCTGCGGCCGCTGCCCCAACCGCTGCGCTGCCTGGTCGCGAAAGACATCAAGCTGTTCTGGCGCGACCCGGCGCAGTGGACCCAGTTCTTGATCTTTTTCGGGATCATGGCGCTCTACACCGCCAACATCCGCAACACCGGGGGTTTGTTCTCTCAAGAACCCTTCCGCAGCTGGATCGCGATTCTCAACATGGCGGCAACCATGCTGATCCTCGCCACTCTAACCACTCGTTTCATTTACCCGCTGATCAGCCTCGAGGGACGGCGGTTCTGGATCCTCTCGTTGTCGCCGCTCACCGCTAACACTCTGGTGTGGCAGAAGTTCTGGCTAAGCGTCGTCACCACTTCGTTCTTCACCGTCGGCCCGGCGCTGATCTCCGGCATCCGGCTCGAGCTCGAGGCCTTCGAGCTCGCGCTCACCCTGTTCGGCATCGTCGCCACCACCTTCGCGCTCTCGGGTCTCGCAGTGGGCCTTGGCAGCCTGTACCCGAACTTCGAGGAAGACAACCCGTCGCGGATCACTTCCGGGATGGGCGGCACCCTGAACTTCATCCTGAGCCTCGCCTTCATCGTCGCGGTCACCACCGCCCAGGCGTTCGCGGTGATCTGGCGGCGCAGCGACCAGATCGGCGACGGCGCGCGCTGGTGGGTGATCGGCGCGGTGCTGGTGGCGGTCGCGGCGTTGGCGCTGGTCACCACCTGGGTGCCACTGCGGCTCGGGATGCGCAATCTGGCTCGGGTGGA
>JAQBHE010000234.1:0-8456 GCA_032128015.1 Holophagae bacterium | reverse complement strand
GTCCGGATCGCTGTTTTCACGCAGGGTCTGGACGCGGCTCTACCGCCGTCGGACCGCATTGCTGATCCTCCTTTGGTTCTTCGTTCCGCTCGCGGTCTTCGTTGTCGCCAGCTCGCGGCTCCCCCTCTACGTGCTGCCGCTGTTCGCTCCCATCGCCCTGGTCACCGCCCGCCGGTTGAGCCTCGCGCGGTCGAGCCTTGCCGTGGTCTCGAACCGTCGCGGTTGGCTGGCGGCGGCGGTCGTTTGGGTGGTGCTACTGGTCGCCCTCAAGGCGTTCGGCGGTGTCATCGACAATCACAATGACGCCCGTGCGATCAGCGCCGCGTTGCAGCGCCAAGGCGTCCCGTCGACGCAGCTTTTGGTTACCGTCGACAACAAGCACAACGGGCTCGCCTTCTACGGCTATCCGCGGTTGGAGATGGTGACGACCGAGGACGACGCGTACCCGTTCTTTGCGATCACCGAAGCGTGGAACGAGGAGATCCGCGAGATCACCTCCGGCGAGGCGCGGCCGATGCTTCTGGTGAATCCCAGGCAGGTCACCGATCTGGTGAGAGCTCTGCGGGAAAACCAGATCCCGGCGAGCTCGAGTCCCCTCAGTGGATCCCTCTGGCTGGTGCAGCGCGGCGACAACCAGAATCGTGACGGCGCCCTCTCCGAGGGGCTGGTTCAGGAAGGAGTCGCCCGACAGCGTTCGGGGGGGGTGACCGGTAGCTGAGGGGGGCCGCCAAGAGCGCGACCGCGCCACGGCACCGGGACCTCATCGACCGTAGGATCGCGGGGTGCAATCACCCCAGCCTGAGGATCCCGCTCGCGGGCAGTCGCGTCGGCAATCGCATCGACGGGCACGCCGATGGCGTCGCGTCGGAGTCATTGCGCTTCTCAGCCTCGCCGCTCTGTACTGGGTGATGGCGAACCTGGCGCTGTCGACTGCCACCGGCCGGCGCCTGCTCGAACCGCGTAGCGACCGCGTACACCTCCATTGGGCGAGCGCGTACTCGGTGATTCCCGGCGTCGTCCACGTGCGCGACCTCGCGCTCGGCGGCGAAACCGCCGAGCGGCGGTGGCGAAACCGCCGAGCGGCGGTGGCGAATCGACGTCGAGCGGGGACGGCTGTGGATCGACCCGGCCGCGCTGACGCGGCGACTGGTGGCGCTACGGTGGGTGCGAGCGGACGGAGTTTCGTGCGCCGTCGAGTCGGTGGGCGGGCCGGAAGGGCCGGGTCCGCAGTCGCCTGGGCCAGATCCTGTCGCGGTCGAGGTCGCCGCCGACCTGTCTGATTCGGCGCCGGCTTCGGTGCGGCGGCTGCCGCCGTCGAGCAAGCGACCATGGTGGGTCACGATCACCGGCGCTCGCCTCGCGCGGGTATCGGGCTGCGCTTTCGACGGCTACCGATTCGCGGGGAGCGGGAGGATCGAAGGCTCGTGGTCGATGGAGACCCGGCGCGGTCCGATCGAAGTGGGGCCGATCCGGCTCCGCTTCGACGACGGTGCGGAGGTGTTTCGCGACGACCAGCGGGCCGCGAGCTTGTCGCGGCTCGAGGCCTCGATCGAGGCGTTCACGGTGGTCCGCGATCGCGATCGGCGTCGGGCGGCATTACCGGCGCAGGCAGAGGAGGAGATGGAATCCCCAGCGCCCGCCGGCGCAGTCAACCGGCTAGCGTGGGTCGCCCAGCTTGCCGGCACCCTCGATCTCGAAGCCGAGACCGCGGGCGTGGGGTGGCTCGATGCCTACCTGTCCCGTGCTGACTGGCTGGAGCTCGAGGGCTCGGGCCACTTGGTTGTGCGTCTCGAGGTTGAGCGCGGGGAGCTGAGACCCGGAACGCGTCTGGTGTTCGAGGGTGAGGACATCGGCGTTCGCTACCTCGACTATCGGGCCCGCGGTCGTGCCGAGCTGGTCGGCGATCTCGAGGACGGCAGGCCGCAGCTCGACGCACGATTCCGAGGGTTCGAGCTGGAGCGGGAGCTACAAGAGGCACCGTATGTTCGCGGCGACGAGCTCTCGGTGCGCATCTCGGCGCGCGATGCCAGCCTGGTGCGGTTGCCGGAGCTCGACGTCACGGTCGACCTGCCGTGGTCGGAGGTCCCCGACCTTCGTGCCTACAACGTCTACCTGCCGGTGGACGAGCTCGCGATCACGGGCGGTCGCGGGCGGGTGCGCGCACGGTTCGAGCTCGAGACCGCGGAGTCAGCGGGCCGCGGCTGGGTCGAGCTCGAGAGCGATCGGTTCGAGCTGCGGTCCGGAGAGCTCGGGCTCGCCGGCCGATTGCACGTGGTCGCCCAGCTCGGCGAAGGGGAGATCGCGAGCCGCTCGTTTGGTCTTTCTGGCAGCACCCTCGAGCTCTCGGGCATCACGGTGCGACGCCAGGGCGAGATCGTGAACGAGAACTGGCACGGCGAGCTCGGTTTCGAGCGCGGCCGCTTGCGCCTCGGACCTCCGTTTGTCGGCGATGCCGAGGTCTCGCTCGAGCTCGCCGACGCCAGTCCGCTCCTCGCGTACTTCGCCGAGCGCCGGCCGAAGCTCAGCCGGCTTGGCCGCGTGCTCCGGGTCCGCGATATCACCGGCAGCGCGCGAATCGTGCTCGATCGCGGCACGCTGCTGTTCGATCGTTTCGAGCTCCATGGCGACCGCCTCGACCTCGAGGGCCGCCTGTGCTTGAGCGCCGGCACCGACCGTGGCGCGCTCTACGCCAAGAGTCTGGGCATCGGCATGGCTGCGGAGTTTGTCGACCGCGATCGCCGCTGGACGGTGATCCGGCCGCGGCACTGGTACGAGAAGCGGCGGCAGCAGGTGCGGTGCCTCGAACCGACGCCCTCGTTGTGAGACACAGTTCGTGCGCGCCGTTCAGGGTCCGGTCGCTGGTCGCTGTTGAGATAGTCTCGAGCCAACACCGCCTACCGGTTGTCGAAGCCCGCTTTCGAGGAGGCCACCCATGTCCATCCGCCTGATGCTGACCGTTCTTGTGCTCGGGGTCTTCGGGTCGCCGTCGTTCGCCGCCGAACGCCAGATTCCGCGGACTGCGAGCGGACGCCCCGACCTTTCGGGCAGCTACGACATCTCGAGCCTGACCGCGCTCGAGCGCGCCCCGAAGTTCGGCGATCGCTTGTTCCTAACCGCCGAGGAGGCGGCGGCGATCGCCAAGAACGAGGCGGCCGCGATCGCGTTCGCGTCACGCAACAGCGATCCCGAACGCGACGCCCCGCCCGATGGCGGCGATGGATCGCCTGGGGCGGCCGGCGGCGTCGGCGGCTACAACGCTTTCTGGATCGACCGCGGCACCGGCGCCACCGCGGTCGACGGCAAGTTCCGCACCTCGATCCTGTTCGATCCGCCCAACGGACGGCTGCCGCCGTTGTCTGAGGAGGGGAAGCGACGGCGTCAGGGCGCGTTCGCCTACGCTTTCGACAACAACTCCGAGGCTTGGTGGCTCGACCACGAGGCCGGACCCTACGATGATCCGGAGTCGTTGCCACCGATCGTCCGCTGCATCTACCTCAGCGTCGCGAGCGTGCCGGCGCTGCCGATCCTCTACAACAACCTCAAGACCATCGTCCAGACCGAGGATCACGTGGTGATCCTGGTCGAGTGGATGCACTGGGCGCGGATCATCCGCCTCGACTCCGAGCACGCACCCCCTGCCGTGCGCTCTCGCGGTGGCGACTCGATCGGTCATTGGGAAGGCGACACTCTGGTGGTCGACACCACGAACTTCCTCGACGAGGGCACGGTGTCGGGCGATCTCCACGCCGTCGAGCGCTTCACTCGGGTCGATGCGGATTCCGTGATCTATCAGTTCACGATCGAAGACCCGAGCTACGCCGCCCCCTACAGTGGTGAGTTCACCTGGCCGCAGACCCAGGACAAGCTCTACGAGTACGCGTGCCACGAGGGCAACTACGCGATGGGCAACATCCTGCGCGGCGCGCGCATCCAGGAGGAAGAGGCGCGCAAGAAGAAGGCGGCCGCCGGCGGCCAGTGAGCCGCGGCGAAGGAGTCGAGCGAAGGAGTCGAGCGAAGGAGTCGAGGTGCCGAAGGCGTCGCCAATCATCGCGGGCGACGAGCTCCCGGGTGCCGTTCTCCCTTTGCGGTCGTCGGCGCTCGGCGATCGAACCTGAAGCGCCGACGGAATCTTTCGTGGAAGGGAAGAAATCTGATCTCGCCCTCGCGCTCGAGCGGTTGCCGGCCGCCGAGCTCCAGCCGCGCTTGCGAGAGGAGCTCGGACGACTCGACGTGCCCGAGCGCTTTCGGTTGCTGCACGAGCTTGGCATCTACCGTCACCCGGAGTCGGGCTCCGGAGAAGGTTCGACTCTGAGCGAGATCGCCGCGTTGCGCCAGGCGTTGCCGCGGTTGATCGTCGAGATGAACGCTTCCAGCCTGCTCGATATCCCCTGCGGCGACTTCCCGACGTTGCAGGGCGTTTCTGGTGGAGGGTCCACCACCGCCGTGATGACGATCGCTGTTCCGTGAGCCGTCGACCCGGCTCGCGCGAGCTCCATCCCAGCCTCACCGAGGAGCAGAAGTCGGCGCTGTTCGCCCTCGGTATCGAGCTGTTCGACGCGGGACTCTGGTTCGAGGCGCACGAGCCCTGGGAGGAGATCTGGCGCTCCGACCGGCCGCAGCCCCGCGAGCTGTTCCAGGGCCTGGTGCAGGCGGCGGCGGGGCTCCACATCTGGCACCAGCGGCGACGCGCGGCGGCGGCCAGCCGGATGCTGGGTCGTGCGATCGACAAGCTCTCGGCCTTCGCGCCTTCGACGCTCGGCGTCGAGCTGGAAGAGCTGGTGGCATCCCTGCGCGAGTGGCGCCGGTGGCTCGACGGCGCCGAGGGGCCGCCGCCCGATCCTCCGCGCATCGGTGCCGCTGGCAAGCGGTCCGGGGAGCGTCGCGGGTGCTGAGGCAAGCGGCCGATCGATGCTCGATCACATTGATCTAGCAGCCCTCGGGGGTTTCACCACGGGCTGCTAGGAGTCGAAGTGCTCGAGGTCCTAAGGGAGAGTTCCGAGTCCGCCCGCAAGCGCGTGACGGCTGCTCGCCAACGTCAACGGTCTCTCGCCGTGCGCTGGGACGAGGGAGGCGCGGAGGTCTTGGCACTGCCTGCCGACTGGTCTTTGCGAGGCTGGGGTGAAATGCTGGCTTGGGTGAGCCGCTGCAACCTTCTCCATCACGGCGCGGAAGCGATGCCTTGGCGGCGACCATTCATCCTCGTCTTCTTGCTGGTCGTGACGCCCCTCGGCGGGTGTGCGCGCTATCTGCCGCAGCCGATTGCGCCCGCGGTCATCCTGGAACGACTGGAGGCGAGAAGCCTGTCGGATCCTGGCCTCGCGATCGCGGCCGAACCAGCCCATCTCGCCGTAGGCTGGCCGCCGGAGGTCTGGACGCTGGACGAGCTCACCGTCGCCGGGTTGTACTTCCACCCGGACCTGGCGGTGGCCAGGGCGTCTTGGGCCGCCGCCCGCGCCGGCCTGGTCACCGCCGGCGAGCGCCCCAACCCCAACGTCACGGCGGGGGCGGGGTTCGATTCCAGCACGCCTCCCAAGACGCTCACGCCGTGGATCCTGAACCTCGATCTCGACTTTACGATCGAGACCGCCGGCAAGAGGGGGCTGCGGATCGATCAGGCAATGCTGCTCGCGGAATCGGCTCGCTACCAGGTTGCCGAGGCCGCTTGGCGGTTGCGGGCGAGGATCCGTCAGGCTCTGCTCGACCTGTTCGCCGCCAGTGAGACCGGGGCCCTTCTCGATCGCCAGCGAACGCTCCAGGATGCCAACGTCGCGCTGTTCCGGCGCCAGCTCGATGCCGGCGAGATCTCCGCGTTCGAGATGTCTCAGGCGCGCCTGCAGCTGGACACCCTGCGGTTGTCGGGAGCCGACGCCCAGCGTCAGCAGCAAGACGCCCGGGCGCGTCTTGCAAACGCCCTGGGACTTCCGGTCTCGGCGCTCGAGCCGGTGCGTTTCGACCTCGACACGTTTCGACGACCGATGACCGACCCTCCCGATTCGGCGGCAAGGCGGCAGGCGCTCATGAACCGTGCCGATCTGCTGAGCACGCTCGCAGCCTACGCCGCCAGCGAATCGGCTCTCCACCTGGAGATCGCCCGGCAGTATCCGGATTTTCATCTCGGGCCTGGCTATCAGATGGATCAAGACACCAACAAATGGTCGCTGCTCTTCCCCCTGTCGTTGCCGGTGTTCAGCCGCAACCGCGGACCGATCGCCGAAGCCGAAGCTCGCCGTCTCCTCGCCGCGGCCGAGGTCGAGGCTGTCCAAGCTCGCGCGCTCGGTGCCCTCGATCGAGCGCTCCTCGGGTATCGAGCAGCCCGGTCCCGAGTTGCCCTGACGGAGCAACTGATCGCCGAAATGGGTCGCACCGAGGACACCGCCCGCCGGCAGCTGCGGGCCGGCGAGATCTCGCAGCTCGATCTGGGTGTCGCGCAGGTTGAGCTCGTCGCCCGCGAGCTGGCGCGCCTCGAATCGCTGGTGCAGGCTCAACAAGCCATGGGCGAGATCGAGGATGCCATGCAGGCTCCCGCCGACCTCCCGCTGACTGCGTTTCCGGAGACTCCCGAGTGACCAACCGGAAACGCGTCGCCGTCGCCACGTTGATCGCCGCCGCGATTGGGGCATGCCAGGGAACCCCTCCGGAATCGCCGCCACCGGAGCCGGTCCCGGAAGTCTCGGTGACGGTCGCCCCGATCGTACGAACGACGATGCACGCCTACGTGGAGGGTTGGGGACGCGTCGAGCCCGAGCCGGCGACCGCGGGACGTCCGGCTGCGAGCGCCCGCGTCACGTCACCGGTCCCGGGCGTGATCACCCAGGTCCTCGGCAGTGAGGGCCAGCGCATCGCCCAAGGCGCGACCCTGTTCCGTCTCGACAGCCGGGTCGCGGATCTCACGGTGGAGCGTGCGGACCAGGCGGTACGCGTCGCCGAGCGACGGGCCGCCCGTCAGAGAGAGCTCGGTCCGGGCGAGGCCACGTCGGCGAAGGCCTACGAGGAGGCGATGGCGGCGCTCGCCTTGGCCCAGAGCGAGAAGAACACCGCCGAGCTCGATCGACGGCTCTTGGAGGTGAACGCCCCGATCGCTGGCACCCTGGTCAAGATGAACGCCCGCCCAGGTGACGCGGTTGACCCGTCGACCACCCTGGCCGAGCTCGTCGACCTCGAGCGACTGGTGGTCCGTGCCTCGATCCGCAGCGTCGACATCGCCCAGGTCCAGCGGGGGCAGCGGATGGAGCTCTCCTTGAGCGCGGGACCGGGGAGTCCCGGCGGCGCCTCTCCGGCCCCAGCCCTGACGGCAACGGTTGACTACATCGCTCCCCTGGTCGACAGCGCCACCGATACCGTGCTCGTCCGCGCCCAGGTGCCAGCTACCGCCGCGATCCGCCCCGCGATTCGCCCTGGGCAGTTCGCGAGCGTCCGCATCGGCGTCGGAGAGCGCACGGATCGCCTGGCGGTCCCGGTCGAGAGCATCGTCTCGGGAGTGAGCGGGAGCGAAGTCGCGATCGTGCGCGGGGACGTCGCGATTCGCACTCCGGTCACCACCGGACTGCGGGAGGGCGGCCTGGTCGAGGTCGAGGGCGACGGCATACGAGAAGGCGACTCGGTGGTGGTAGAAGGCGCCTACGGCTTGCCCGAGACCACCAAGATCAAGATCGTCGGACGCTGATGATCCACGGAGACGATGCGGCGTCGTCGCGCGACGACGGTAGTACCCCGATCGCGCAGGCCCGATGGGTGACCCGTCACGCGCTCTCGGTGACCTTCGTGTGCCTGGCGTTGTGTGTCGGCGGCGTCTATTGCGCCTACCGGCTCCCGTCGTCGGTGTTCCCGCGGACGAACTTCCCGCGGGTTGTCATCTTGGTCGACAACGGCGTGATGCCCGCCGACGAGATGATGGCCACGATCACCCGTCCGATCGAGGAGGCGATGAAGGACATCCCGGGGTCGGCGAGCGTGAAGTCGGCGACCGGTCGCGGGTCGGCGGAGATCAACGTGTTCTTCGACTGGTCCGTGGACATGGTGCAGTCCGAGCTCTACGTGGTCGGCCGGCTGTCGCAGATTCGAAGCACTCTGCCGTCGACTGCTGCCACCTCGATCTTCCGGCTCACGTTCTCGGCTTTCCCGATCATCGGGGTCAGTCTGACCAGTCCGACGCGAGAGCTCACAGCGCTGTGGGAGATCGCGCGTTACCGACTGAAGCCTCGCTTCCTGCAAATCCCCGGGGTGGCACGAGTGGATCTGGTGGGGGGCCGGGCGCCGGAGTTTCACGTCGTCGTCGATCCCGCGCGGTTGCTGGCGGCGGATCTTGGTCTGTCCCAGGTGACCGACGCGCTGGCGCTCAACAACCTGGTGGCGCCGATCGGCATGCTCGAAGAGAACCACACCTTGTACCTGGCGACCGTCGACGCTCGGGCACGCACCGCGGAGGACATCGGCGGCATCGTGGTCGCGATGGTGCA
>JAQBHE010000233.1:0-3147 GCA_032128015.1 Holophagae bacterium | reverse complement strand
GGCGAGTCAAGCGCTCGGCGAGCCGCTGCCAAGGACTCGAATAGAGGCGGTAGATCTTGCTGAGATCCCGCACCTCGACGACCGGAAGAAACCCGCTCGGGGGCTCCGGCTCGTCGCGGGCGGCGGTCATGACGCGATCTTAGTGGATCGCCTTTGGAGCCAGAGATTTTCCTATCGGCACGCGATCCGCAACGACGAAACGCTGTCGAGGCCGACCTGACTGCCGCGAAGGGTCTCGAAGTCGCGATCCACCACGGTCGACCGGCCGCGAAATTCCGGCGACTCATAGAGAGTGACCCGGCAACCACGATCGATCCGCACCGAGCGCGCCCGGTCGTCGCCGACCCGGTTGTCGCGCAGGTCGCCATCGTCGCCATAGAACACCTCTTCGATGCCGCGAAAATCCTCGGCGTCGAACAGCGAAGCGCCGCGCCGGCTCTCCGGCGGCACACACTCGAGCTCGAAGGACGACATCGAATCGTTGCCGACCTGGCTGCCACCGAGGTAGCTGACATCGGCGGTCACCACCGTCGAGCGGCCGCGGGAGTTCTGGTGCTCGTAAAGAACCGCCCGGCATCCCGGGTCGACGCGCAACGAGCTCACCGCGTCGTTGCCGACCTGGGACCGGCGCATGTCGGTCATGCCGTCGAAGAACTTCTGACTACGACCGCGGAACTCGCCATGCTCGAAGAAAGTGATCCCGAGCTGGGGACCGGAAGGCGCCTCGACGGGCGCCGGCCGCGGACGTGGCGCCGGCTCCGGCGCTGGCTCCGGCTCTGGCGCCACCACCTGAACATAGATTCTGCCTTCGCGGGTCTGCTGGTCCATCGGAAAGTCTCCGAGGACCTCGTAGAACACGACGGTCGCCTCATTCGGTTGATCGACGCGGCGAGCTTCGAGGGTGATCGAACCGACTTTCTCGTTGACGGCTTCGACGATCACTCGCGATTGCGCGTTCGGCGTGAACCGGGCGCTCGGGTAGCGGGCGGCGCCATTCCCGGACGGAATCGCGGCCATCCGAAGACGGACCCGCTGGCCCACCAGGAGCTGCAGCTGGCCGCCGCGGCCGAACGGCGCGAGCTGCTGACCGGTGGCGAGGTCTTCGACCTGAATCTCGATGGATTGAATCTGCACTCCGGGCCGCGCAGCGCGATGCTCTTCAGGCTCTTGGGCAGCGACAGCGGTCGCAAGCGAGGCAACGGAGGACAGTACGACGACTGCGGTACGAAGCGTGGGGCGATTCACAGCGATCTCCTTGGGTCAGCCACAGCGCGAACGCGCCGGACACCGGTTTGCCTCCAAAGCCGGAAGTATTATCTTGCAACAAACTAGGCTCGACGCAGATTCCCCGACCCACCCAGTGCTGACAGCGCCTATTCGGCCTATTCGACGACGTACCCGAGGGACCGCAATTGCGCCCGCTCCTCGGCCGTGAGCCCGATGTGACCGCGCTTCTCGAGGACGAGCGGGGCTAGCTGCGGTCCATTGTCGGCGGTCCAGGCCGCTTCGAGGAGGCGGGCCAGGGCCCGCGTCTCGGAGTCGACCCGGCCGTCGTCTGGAGTGCCGTCTGGAGTGCCAGGGCCATCGACGGCGCCGCTCGCCGACCACTCGATCATCTCGAGGCGAGGCGTACCGTGGCCGGAACCGCTGAGCGGCGGCGCGATCAGGAACGCCTCCGCCATTCGCCCGAACAGCTCCTCGGCCGCCTTCGCCTCGGCGTCCCCCGGATCGGCCGAGAAGGTCGCTCGCCGCGCGCGGTAGTAGTCGGGTGCGGGCGCTGCGAAGGCCGCTTGCCAGACCAACTGGCGGCCATCGACGACCAGCGAGAAGGTGTTCACACCGTTGCCCAAGTAGAGCTCGGACAACGCACCACGCTCATCAACACGTTCATCCGCATCGAACAGGCTCGGCAACGTGCCTTCGGCGGCCTGGCCTCCCGCGAGCTCGATCAGGGTTGGAGTCAGCCGGGCGTTGGCCACCCATCGTCTGGGCGTGAGCGTTTGCCGGGCGCGCGGTAGGACACCGCGACGCGGTAGGAGACCGTGCGGTAGTTTGAGAAACAACGGCACCTCGACCAGCACTCGGGTGAGGTTGCCGCCGTGGGCGATCTGGCCGCCCTCGCCGAACTCCTCACCGTGGTCGGAGGTGACCGCCACCACCGCGTTGCCCCACTGACCACTTTCGCGCAAGCAGGCGAGCAGGCGGCCGACCAGCTGATCGGCGTAGGCGACGTTGAAACGGTAGAGCGCCCACAGCCGCGCTCGCTCCTGCGCCGGTAGCTCGACGCTGGGATCGTAGTAGGGCTCGAGGTCCGCCGCCTGCACGCGTTTCGGCGGGTCATCCGGAACGTCAGCGACCTGTGACGCGAACTCGGCGCGAAAGAGGTACGGCGCGTGCGGCGGTAGGATGTGCACCCACACGAAGTCGCGGCTGCCGTCGAGGTCACGCAGTAGGACTTCGGCGCGCCGCAGGCGGCCAAGATCGAAGAAGTCATCGAACCCCTGGCGGTACCCGAACTTCTCGCGCAGCCAGGTGTTCGATCGAAAGGCGGTCGTTCGGTAGCCGAGGTCGTGGAGCGCCTCGGCGAGGCTCTGGAGCCGCTCGTCGAGCACCGCCCGCCCTGCGTGCCAACTGCCGTGGCTCCAGGGTTGCAGCCCGGTCATGATCGACGCCATAGACGGCACGGTCCAGCTGGAAGCCGAGACGGCGGGCTCGGCCCAGTCGCTCTCGGCAGCGAAGCGATCGAGATTCGGGGTCAGCGCTGGATCGCCGCCAAGAGCGCCGATGACGTCGGCACGCAGGGCGTCGATCGTGATCAAGACGATCGGACCGGCGTGCGGCGGCCTCGGACCGGCGCAGCCGGACATCCATCCGGCCAGCAGCAGCCCGGCGAGCGCCCCACGCGAGCGCCGCACGCTCAGGCCGGCGCTCGACCGCGAACCGCCTGCCTCAAGGAACGAACTCGACCAGCAAATCGCGGTACACCCAACCGTAGGTGGGCACCTCGGTGTGGATGCGCACCAGTCCCGATTCGAGGAAGAAGCCCGCGCCTTCGGTGCGAATGCGACCAACCGCCGTCGCCGGCTCGACCAGGCGCACGACCTCCTGGCCGCCGAGCGTCGTGAACACCGTCGTGATTCGCCTGCT
>JAQBHE010000232.1:0-4863 GCA_032128015.1 Holophagae bacterium | reverse complement strand
CTCTATGACTCCAAGGACCTGACCACCCATGCCTTGATCGTCGGCATGACTGGAAGCGGCAAGACCGGACTCGGACTGGGTCTCCTCGAAGAGGCGGCGATCGACGGTCTGCCGGCGTTGGTCATCGATCCCAAGGGCGATCTGGCCAATCTGGCCCTGACCTTCCCCGATCTCCGCGCCGCGGACTTCGAGCCGTGGATCGATCCCGCCGAAGCGGCGCGCAAGGGTCGGACCGCTGGCGAGCATGCTGCAGCGGTCGCCGAAGATTGGCGCCAGGGCCTCGCCGATTGGGGTCAGGACGGCGCTCGAATCCGGCGCTTCAAGGAGGCCGCGGACGTCGCGATCTACACCCCGGGGAGCGGCGCCGGTCTGCCGTTGAGCATCCTGCGCTCGTTCGACGCGCCCTCGGAACCGGTGCGCGCCGACCGCGATGCCCTCCGCGAGCGTGTCGAAGGCGCGGTCTCCGGACTGTTGGCGCTGCTCGGCATCGCCGCCGATCCAGTGCAGAGCCGTGAGCACATCCTGCTCGCCAACCTCCTCGACCGGGCTTGGCGCGAGGGCCGGAACCTCGACCTCGGACAACTGATCGGCGAGATTCAGAAGCCGCCGTTCGACAAGCTGGGGGTGATCGATCTCGAGACCTTCTACCCCGCCGCCCAGCGGATGACCCTTGCGCTTTCGATCAACGGTCTACTGGCTTCGCCGGGTTTTGCCGCTTGGCTCGAGGGCGAGCCGCTCGACGTCGGCAGGCTGCTCTACTCTGCCGACGGTCGGCCGCGGATCTCGATCGTCTCGATCTCCCACCTCAGCGATGCCGAACGGATGTTCGTGGTCACCCTGCTGCTCAACGAGGTGGTGTCGTGGATGCGCGCCCAGTCGGGCACCAGTAGTTTGCGGGCGCTGCTCTACATGGACGAGATCTTCGGCTTCTTTCCGCCGACCGCCATGCCGCCATCGAAGCAGCCGATGCTCACTCTGCTCAAACAGGCGCGCGCGTTCGGTCTGGGCGTGGTGCTGGCCACCCAGAATCCCGTCGATCTCGACTACAAGGGGCTGTCGAACTGCGGCTCGTGGTTCATCGGCCGGCTGCAGACCGAGCGCGACATGGATCGGGTGCTGACCGGACTCGAGAGCGCATCGGCGGCCGCCAGCCGCAGCTTCGACCGGCGCAAACTCGAGGCCACGATCGGATCGTTGGCAAAGCGTGTCTTCCTCTTGAACAACGTCCACGAGGACCAGCCGGTGCTGTTCCAGACCCGCTGGGTGCTGTCGTACTTGAGGGGACCGCTGGTGCGCAGCCAGATCGACGCCCTGATGGCGCAGCGCCGGTCGGCGCCGCAGGCCGCGACGGCCGCGACGGCCGTTTCGACCGTTTCGCCGGGACCGCGCCCCGTGCCGGCGGATCGTATCGAGGAGGCTTTTCTGGGGACGCTTGCGGCGCCAGTCGCTGCGGCGGCGGACGCCGCTGCACATGGCGCCGGGCTGGTCTACCAACCGTGGCTACTGGGCACCGCCCAGCTCCACTTCAAGAACGCCAAGAACGGCGTCGATGTCTGGCGGCAGATGAGCGTTCTGGCGCCACTGGTCGCGGGCTCGTCGCGGGTGACCTGGGAAGGGAGCGAAGTGCACTCGGGGGCGGGGCCGCCGACCCGCGACCGGCCCTTGCCCGACGCCAGGTTCGCCGAGCTTCCGCCGTCGATCTCGCGCGCGAAAGCGGTCGATCGCGCGCGCAAGAGCCTGGCCGACGAGCTCTACCGGTCTCACACGCTGACGTTGTGGTCCCATCCGGGGCTCGGCCTGACCTCGGAGGTCGACGAAGACGAAGGCGCGTTCCGGCTGCGGGTGCGGACCGCCGCCGCCGAGCGCCGAGACTTGGAGGTCGAGAAGCTGCGGGCCAAGTACGGCGCCAAGATCCAGGCGCTCGAGACCAAGATCCGCAGCGCCGAGGAACGCATCGAGCGCGAGCGTTCCCAGCTCAGCGATCGCAAGTTGCAAACCGCGGTGTCGTTCGGAGCCTCGGTGCTCGGTGCGCTCATGGGGCGCAAGAAACTGAGCGTCACGAATCTCGGTCGTGCTGGTCGCGCGCTGCGTGATGTCGGTCGGAGTCGGCGCGAGAAGGACGATGTTGGCCGCGCGGAGGACAAGCTCGAGGACCTGGTCGAAGACAAGGGAGCGCTCGAGCGTGAGCTCCAGGCGGAGCTCGAGGAAGTTGCGGGCGGAGCTCTGCCGGCAACCGCGATCGAACTCGCGGCGATCGCGATCCGGCCGCTCAAGAGCGACATCACCGTCGAGCGATTCGCCTTGCTGTGGGCGCCGTATTCGGCGGCTGATGGGGTGTCGCAGGCGCTGTTCGAGCTTGGCTGAGGGGCGGAGAATCCGTAGTTCCGCTAGCGCTCTTGGCCGACGCTTGGCGGACGCTTGGCCGACGCTTGGCCGACGGCGTATCTTGTCGTAGACTCGGCTGGTTCTTGTGGAGCGGAATTTGAACGAGGAAGTAGATGTGTAAGCCAGTCATATTTTTGTCGGTCGTACTTGCCGCGGGATTGACCGGAGCTCTAGGAGCGCAGGCTCCGTCGCTCGATGTCGAACAGATCCCCTGTCTGCTGGTCGAGGAGAACGGCGTCGTCAAGTCGCTGGTGACCAACAACGTCCCCGAGACCACGATGCGCCTGTACTTCCGCCGCCTTCACATCGAGGTGGAGGACTTCTACTGGGTGGAGATGCACGCGAAGGGCAACGGGGAGTACTGGGGAGTGTTCCCGAAGCCGGAAGACGAGGTGCTCGCACGCAAGGACTTGGCGGCGATCGAGGAGCAGGTTCGTGATCGTTGGGCGCGGTGGTGGCGACAGAAGGAGCTCCTCGAGGATCGCGACCCGAACGACGATCTCGACCAGGAGATCATCCGGGAGCGAGCGTCGCTGGGCAAGCGCGAATCGCGGAACTGGATGGAGTCCTTCGACGATGCGGCCCTCGAACAGTGGCTCGAGGAGCTGGAGTATGAGCCGGCGGAGTACTTCACCGCGCTCTACGACGCCTTCGGCCAGCGACTGGCGGTGAGCCCGATGCGGGTGACCCAGGTGCGCGACAGCTGCAGCACGAACCTGACGCCAGCGGAGGCCGGATTGGCCCAGAACCTGACCGTCGGTGAGACCGCGGTGTGGCAGCAGGGACGTGAAGTGTTCCATTGGCTGTGCGACGGCGTGGTGTCGCGGATCGACGCCAGCGGCATCTGGCGCGGCGACTCGCTCTGCCGCGCCTGCATCGTCGCCTGGTGGCAGAAGCAGGAGCTGCTGATTCCGCTTTCGGCTCTGGTCACAACGATCGGCGTCAGCACCTTTCCCAACGATCCCAGGGAAATCTCGCCTTCGCGCCCATGAGCTGACCCGCGCTGCTAGGCGCGTCGTCGGGCCGGTCTGGCGGAGGAATGTTCCACCCAGCACACCCCCCGCAGGCTAGCCCGGCGGGATGGGGCTGGGGACCTTGGGATCTGGCGCTGGTCTTGCCTTCTCGAGGCGTACGACTACGCGACCGACCGGCGGTAGGCGGCCGCGGATCTCGAGGGGCACCAGGGTGCCGACCTCGATGATCAGATCGAGGTCGCCCTTGAGGCCGAGGAGCTCGAGCTGCTGTTCGCTCCCGGGGAGCGCGCGAGCGGCCGCCGAGTAGACCATCGCTTCGACCTGCCGGCGCCGGTCGCCGCCGCCGGGCGTCGCCCCTTCGATTTCGTAGGCGGTGGTCACGGTTTCGGTGCCGGTCCAGCGAACCTCGACCTCCTGCACCGCATTGCCGGCGTAGGTCAGGAAGCGCAGGCCTTCTCGAAACGACTCCGGCGGGAACGCCGAAACCGCGTAGAGCAGCGCAGTGGGATCGATGACCCCGCCGGTGAGATCGCTCGGGAGCGGGATGCTCTCGTCGCTGCGTTGCGACCAGCTCTCCGGCGGCCCTTGTGCCTCGGAGGGGTCGGCGGGAGTCAACCGAACCGTGGTCACTTCGCGCCGACCGAAACGATAGGTCTTCTGGCGCTCGCGGCCGCGACGAGTTTCGAGTTGGACCCGGCGGAGAGCCGAGGCGTCATCGGCGCGCAGCCAGAGGGTGCCGAGCGATGTTCGGCCGAGCAGCTTGGACTCGATCTCGAGGCGGAGCACCCGCGGCTCGGCTGTTCGCGCTGTTCCCTCGAGGAGGAGCGTGTCGAGGAGGAGCTGACTTCGCTCGTCGTCGGCAACCTCGCTGAGGGTGACTTCGGCGGTCGCGGTCACCATCAACTTGCTCGCTCGGAACTCGAGGCTTTGCCACCACACGCGACCTGGTCTGGGTCCTGTGGCTATCGCCTGCGTTGCCACGAGGCAACCGCCGAGTGCTAGCAGCAGACCGAACGCGAGTCTGGTCATCGGGCGCTGCTCCACCGCGGCCGGCGCGAGAACCAGGGTCGGGCGCGCTCGAGCTGGCCGGCGAGACGGAATAGCATGGCTTCGCCACCGGCCGCCGCGGCAAACTGGACGCCGACCGGCAGACCGTCCGCGGTCCAGTGCAGGGGCAGCGACGCCGCCGGGTTGCCTGCGACGTTCATCAGTTGGGTGAAACCGATCGTCTCCTTGAGCCGATCGAGGTAGGCGTCGCGATCGCTTGCCGATAGGGAGAGCACGCCAAGCGGCGGCGGAATCGCCGCCAAGGTGGGCGTCAACAACAGGTCGTACTCGAGGAAGAAGGACTCGAGGATGCGGCCGATCCGGTGAATGCTGCTCAAGGCTCGTGGGTAGTCGGCGATCCCCAGGCCGCTCGCGCCTTGCACCAGACTCCAGGTGATCGGTTCGACATCGTCGGCGGTGAGGGTGCGACCAAGGGCCGCGGCGCGGTCCTCGAGGC
>JAQBHE010000231.1:0-2627 GCA_032128015.1 Holophagae bacterium | reverse complement strand
GGGTGCATACCGGCGACTCGATCACGGTGGCGCCGCAACAGACCCTGTCCGACCCCGAGTACCAGGCGATGCGCGACGACGCCTTCGCGGTGATCCGCCGGGTCGGGGTTGCCACTGGCGGCTCGAACATCCAGTTCGCGGTCGATCCAGCGAGCGGACGCCGAATGGTGATCGAGATGAATCCGCGGGTATCGCGCAGCTCGGCCCTGGCTTCCAAGGCGACCGGTTTCCCGATCGCCAAGATCGCGGCGCAACTGGCGGTCGGCTACACCCTCGACGAGATCAGGAACGACATCACCGGCAGCACCCTCGCTGCCTTCGAGCCCACTCTCGACTACACCGTGGTCAAGATCCCGCGCTGGGCATTCGAGAAGTTTCCACGCTCGCCGATCACCCTCGGCACCTCGATGAAATCGGTGGGCGAGGTGATGGCGATCGGTTCGAACTTCCGCGAGGCCCTGATGAAAGCGACCTCGGGTCTCGAGCTCGACTCGAGCCCGGCGGAGCTCGAAGCGCGTTGCAGCGATCCGGTGACCCTGCGCCGCCGTCTGACCACTCCCAACGCCGAGCGGCTGTTTGCGATCTTCGCCGCTCTGCGCCAGGGCTGGTCGGCCGCCGAAGTGGCCGCGGCGTCGCACATCGACCCGTGGTTCGTGCGCGAGATTGCCGAGATCGTCGAGATCGAGACCGATCTCTCGTGTTGGGACGTGGAGTCGGCGCCGGTCGCTTTGCTGCGCGATGCCAAGCACAGCGGGCTGTCGCACGAGCGGGTGTCCCGGCTGTTGGGAACTTCCGAGGAAGGGCTCGAGCAGCGGCTTTCGGCCGCCGGCGTGCGGCGCGTGTACAAGCGCGTCGACACCTGCGCCGCCGAGTTCCCCGCGCTCACCCCGTACCTGTACTCGGTCTACGGCGACGAGGATGAAGCCGAGCCGACCAACGCCAGGAAGGCGATGATCCTGGGCTCTGGACCGAATCGAATCGGCCAGGGGATCGAGTTCGACTACGGCTGCGTCCACGCCGCTTTCGCGCTTTCGCGCTTGGGCTTCGAGACCGTGATGGTGAACTGCAACCCGGAAACCGTGTCGACCGACTACGACACTTCCGACCGCTTGTACTTCGAGCCGCTGACCCTCGAGCACGTGCTCGCGGTCTACCGCCGCGAGCAGCCCGAAGGAGTGATCGTCCAGCTCGGCGGTCAGACTCCGCTCAAGCTGGCGCGCGGGCTGGCCGCCGCCGGCGTCAAGATCCTCGGCACCTCGCCCGAGGCGATCGATCTCGCCGAAGACCGCGAGCGTTTCGGCGCGCTGTTGCAAGAAGAAGGGATCGCGCAGCCGGAGCACGGCACGGCGATGTCGATCGCCACCGCCCGGGAGATCGCGGCCACGATCGGCTACCCGGTGATGGTGCGGCCCAGCTACGTCCTCGGCGGGCGGGCGATGGCGATCTGCTATCGCGACACCGAGCTGGTCGACTACATGAGGCGGTCGGCGGAAGTGTCGGCAGGCCGCCCGGTGCTGGTGGACAGCTTTCTCGAGGACGCGATCGAGATCGACCTCGACCTGCTGGCCGATGGCAAGCAGGCGGTGGTGTGCGGCATCCTCCAGCACATCGAGGAGGCGGGCATTCACTCCGGAGACTCGGCGGCGGTGCTGCCGCCGTTCCGGGTCGAGGCTCGGCTGCTCGACGAGATGCGCGAGATCGGACGCCGGCTGGCGCTCCGACTCGGCGTGATCGGCTTGATGAACGTGCAGTTCGCGATCTCGGAGGGGCGGGTGTTCGTTCTCGAGGTGAACCCGCGGGCGTCGCGCACCGTCCCGTTCATCGCCAAGGCGGTGGGTCGCCCGTTGGTTGCCTACGCCGCCGAGCTGATGGTCGGTCGGACCCTCGAGGAGGTCGGCTTCGTCGACGAGCCGGTTCCCCCTTCGTTCTTCGTCAAGATGCCGGTGTTCCCGTTCGATCGCTTCCCGGACCAGGATCCGGTGCTCGGCCCGGAGATGAAGTCGACCGGCGAGGTGATGGGGATCAGCCAGCGTTTCGGCCTTGCCTTCGCCAAAGCGTGGATCGGGGCGGGTCACAAGCTGCCCCGCGAAGGCGCCGCATTCTTGTCGGTGAACGATCGCGACAAGTCCGCGCTCCGGCCGGTGGCGGCGCGGCTGCGCGCGCTCGGATTTCGATTGCTGGCGACCGCTGGCACCGCGGCCTCGCTGCGCCAAGCAGGACTCGAAGTCGAGACCGTGAAGAAGCTTGCCGAAGGCCGGCCGCACGTCATCGACTACCTGATCAACGGCGAGGTGACCCTGGTGGTGAACACGCCGCTGGGCGGAGAGTCGCACCAGGACGACATGGAGATCCGGACCACCGCGCTCAAGCTCGACATCCCGTGCATCACCACGCTGTCGGGCGCGACCGCCGCGGTCGAGGGGATCGAGGGGCTGCGCGAGGAGGGGTTCACGGTGTGCTCGCTCCAGGACCTGGCGCTGCCGGTCGGCTCGCGCGCAGCGACCTAGGAGTCTGGTGTCTTTCTCCCGCGGGCTGCGTTACGGGCGCAGTGGGCCCAGATCCTAGGCGTCGTTCACGCAGGCGATGTTGGGACATCGTCGAGTGAACGCAACGACGGAGATGGGCCC
>JAQBHE010000230.1:0-14005 GCA_032128015.1 Holophagae bacterium | reverse complement strand
CCAAGGACACCGGCCAATTCGAGAGGACCTTGATCGTGGCCGAAGAGGGCGCCTCGGTTTCTTATCTCGAAGGCTGCACGGCGCCGATGCGCGACGAGAACCAGCTTCACGCCGCGGTGGTCGAGCTGGTGGCGCTGCGCGATGCCACGATCAAGTACTCGACGGTGCAGAACTGGTACCCCGGGGACGATCAGGGGCGCGGCGGCATCTTCAACTTCGTCACCAAGCGCGGGCTGTGCGCCGGCGAGCGCTCGAAGATCTCGTGGACCCAGGTGGAGACCGGCTCGGCGATCACCTGGAAATACCCGAGCTGCGTGCTCAAGGGCGATGACTCGGTTGGGGAGTTCTACTCGGTCGCGGTCTCGAACCGTCGCCAGCAAGCCGACACCGGCACCAAGATGATCCACGTCGGCAAGCGCACCCGCAGCACCATCGTGTCGAAGGGAATCTCGGCCGGCCACGGCCAGAACACCTACCGCGGCATGGTCAAGATCCTGAAGTCGGCGATCGGCGCCCGCAACTACTCGCAGTGCGACTCGATGCTGATCGGCGACCGCTGCGGCGCCCACACCTTCCCCTACATCGATGTCCAGACGCCGACCGCGCAGATGGAGCACGAGGCCTCGACCTCCAAGATCGGTGAGGACCAGATCTTCTACTGCCACCAGCGCGGGATCGAGACCGAGGACGCGGTGTCGATGATCGTCAACGGCTTCTGCAAGGACGTCTTCCGCGAGCTGCCCATGGAGTTCGCGGTCGAAGCCCAGAAACTGCTCGCGGTCACCCTCGAAGGCAGCGTCGGCTGATCGCCGGCTGATTTTCGGCGGCCGGCGTTGTTGCGCGGGCCGCCTCATCGGATTCACTCATCGGATTCACGGTTCGGAGGCTTCGATTCATCCATGCTCAAAGTCACAAATCTTCACGTCGGCATCGACGGCAAGGAGATCCTCAAGGGTCTCGACTTCGCGGCGGCAGCCGGCGAGGTGCACGCGATCATGGGGCCCAACGGTTCCGGCAAGAGCACCTTCGCTCAGGTCCTCGCCGGCCGCGAGGACTACCAGGTGACCGCGGGCAGCGTGGTCTTCGACGGCCAAGATCTGTTCGAGATGGCCGCCGAGGAGCGCGCCCGCGCCGGCCTGTTCCTGGCGTTCCAGTATCCGGTCGAGATTCCCGGGGTCAGCAACACCTACTTCCTCAAGGCGGCGCTCAACTCGATCCTCAAGTCGCGGGGCGAGCGCGAGCTCGACGCCATGGAGTTCCTGAAGCTGGTCCGCGACCGGGTCAAGCTGGTCGAGCTCGACGAGAGCCTGCTCAAACGGCCGGTCAACGAGGGATTTTCCGGGGGCGAGAAGAAGCGCAACGAGATCTTCCAGATGGCGGTGCTCGAGCCCAAGCTCGCGATCCTCGACGAGACCGATTCCGGGCTCGACATCGACGCCCTGCGGGTGGTCGCGAAAGGCGTCAACAGCCTGCGCAACGAAGAGCGGACGTTCGTGGTCATCACCCACTATCAACGACTCCTCGAGTACATCGTCCCCGACTTCGTGCACGTGATGGTCGACGGCCGGATCGTGCGCTCGGGCGGCAAGGAGCTGGCCCTCGAGCTCGAGGAGCGCGGCTACGCCTTCATCGAGCAAGAAGTCGCGGTCGGCTGAGCGGAATCTGAAATGACTCCATCCGAAACGGCGACCTTGACCGCAGTGCCGACTCTGACCGCACCCCGCGACCCGCGAGTGGCCGCCTACGCCGAGCACTTCGAGCGTCGCGTCGCTTCGCTGCCCGGGGAAGGCAGCGTCCGCGAGCTGCGCCGCAGCGCCATCGAGCGCTTCTGCGAGCTCGGATTCCCGACCCTGAAAATGGAAGAGTGGCGTCACACCAATATCGCGGCGGTGGTGCGCGGCGATTTCTTGCCAGCGCCCGAGCACGCTGCGGTGACGGCGTCCGACCTCGAGCCGTGGCTTTTGGAGGGCTGCCGGCACGCGGTGTTCGTCGATGGCCGATTCCGTCCCGAGCTCTCCGCGCTCGGTGAGCCTGGAGACGATGCCGGCGCGATGGTCGGCAGTCTCGCGACGGCGCTCTCGGGAGCCGACCAGGGACTGGTCTCGCGCCATCTCGGCCGTCACCTCGGTTTCGACGACCACCCGTTCCGCGCTCTCAACACCGCGTTGTTCGAGGACGGAGCGTTGGTGCGTCTGCGGCGTGCGAGGGTGGCCTCCGAGGTGGTGCCCGAACTGGCCCCTAAGCCTTTGCAGCTCCTGTTCTTGGCCACCGCCGATGCGACCGCGGCGCGGATGAACTTCCCGCGCACCCTGATCGTCGCCGAACCGGCGAGCCAGGCGACGATCATCGAGACCTACGCCACCCTCGGCGCCGGCGTCACCTTCACCTGCCCGATGACCGAGCTGGTCGCTGGAAAGGGGTCGGTGGTCCGCCACTATCGGGTCCAAGCGGAGTCCACCGAGGCGTTGCATCTGGCGGCGTTCGCCTCGTACTTCGAGCGCGACGCGAGCTACACGGGTCTTGTCATCAGCCACGGTGGGGGTTTGGTGCGCCTCGACCTGCACGCAATCCTCGACGGCGAGGGGGTCGACTTCCGGCTCGACGGTCTCTACGTTCTCGGCGGTCGCCAACTGGCCGACCACCACCTGCGGGTCGAGCACAAGCAGCCCCACTGCGGCAGCCACGAGCTGTTCAAAGGCATCCTCGATGACCAGGCGCGCGGGGTCTTCAGCGGCCGGATCTACGTTCACAGGGCGGCTCAGAAGACCGATGCGGTGCAGACCAACCGCAACCTCCTGCTGTCACCCGAAGCTTTGGTGAACAGCAATCCCCAGCTCGAGATCTTTGCCGACGACGTCAAGTGCACCCATGGCTCGACCACCGGTCAGATCGACGCCGACGCGGTGTTCTACCTGCGCTCCCGCGGGTTGTCGGCCGACGCCGCGCGCAGCTTGTTGACCTTCGCGTTCGCCGCCGAGCTGGTCGAGCGGATCGCGGTGCCGGCGCTGCGCCGTCAGGTCGAAGAGGTTCTCTACGACCGCCTACCGGGCGGCGAACTGGTGCGCGCCGCGCAATGACCACGAGCTCCGCAAGCTCCCCGACCGTCGCCGACCCGGGCAGCGAGCTCCCGGTCGAGCTCGCTGTCGACCTGAACGCCGAGCTCGATGTCGGGCGGCTGCGTGCCGAGTTTCCGATCCTCGCCCAGCGCATCCACGGCCATCCGCTCGCCTACTTCGACAGCGCGGCGAGCGCTCAGCGCCCCGAGCGCGTGATCGCAGCGATCGATCGCTGCTACCACGAGAACTACTCCAACGTTCACCGCGGGGTGCACACGCTGTCGCAGCGGGTCTCTGAGGCATACGAAGCGGCGCGCGCCAAGGTCCAGGGTCTCCTCGGCGCCGCTTCCGCCGACGAAGTGGTGTTCGTCCGCGGCACCACCGAGGCGATCAACCTGGTGGCCCAGAGCTACGGGCGCCATCACGTCAAGCCGGGTGACGAGGTGCTGGTGACGGTGATGGAGCACCACTCGAACCTGGTGCCCTGGCAGATGCTTTGCGAAGAGCGCGACGCCAAGCTGGTGGTGGCGCCGGTCGACGACCGCGGCGACCTGGTTCTCGAAGAGCTGACGCGTTTTCTCAGCGAGCGCACTCGGGTGGTCGCGCTCGCCCACGTCTCGAACACCCTCGGCACCCAAAACCCGGTTCGCGAGATCGTCGACCTGGCGCATCGGGCGGGAGCCGTGGTGATGGTCGACGGCGCCCAGGCGGCGCCCCACATCCCGATCGATGTCGTCGAGCTCGACTGCGACTTCTACGCCTTCTCTGGACACAAGGCCTACGGACCCTCGGGAATCGGCGTGCTGTACGGCAAGCGCGAGCTGCTCTCGGCGATGCCGCCGTGGCAGGGCGGGGGCGGCATGATTCGGTCGGTGAGTTTCACTGGCACCAGCTATGCTGATCCGCCGCAGCGCTTCGAGGCTGGAACCCCCGACATCACCGGCGCCATCGGTCTCGGCGAAGCGGTCGACTTCCTCCGCGAGCTCGGCTGGCAACGCCTCGAACGCCACGAGGACCGGCTGCTCGAGCGCCTGGTCGCGGGACTTGCGACGATTCCCGAGGTGACGATCATCGGCCGTCCGCGCCGCCGGGTGGGCGTCGTGTCGTTCGTGGTCGAGGGAGTCCATGCCCACGACGTCGGCACCCTGCTCGATCGCGATGGCATCGCGGTGCGCGTCGGTCACCACTGCACCCAGCCGCTGTTGGAGCGCTTCGGCGTCTCTTCCACCACCCGCGCTTCGGTCGCCGCGTTCAACACCGAAGACGAGGTCGACCGCCTGGTCGCAAGCGTTGGCCGCGTCGTCGAGTTCTTCGCCTAGCAAGAGAGACCGAGCTCTGATGTCAGACGACCTGCGCACTCTCTACCAGGAAGTGATCCTCGATCACTACAAGCGGCCGCGGAACTTCGGCGCCCTCGACGAGGGCGAGCGCGCCGACGGCTACAACCCGCTGTGCGGCGATCGAGTCCAGGTCTACGTGAAACAGCGCGACGGCAAGGTCGAGGCGGTGTCGTTCGAAGGCTCGGGGTGCGCGATCTCGACGGCCTCGGCGTCCTTGATGACCGAAGCGGTGGAAGGCCTGACCTGCGCCCAGGCGCGCGAGCTGGGTGACCTCTTCCATGCCTCGTTGGTCGGCAGCGATCCGGCAGCCGGCGACCGCCTCGGCAAGCTCGAGGTGCTACGTGGCGTGCGCGAGTACCCGGTGCGGATCAAGTGTGCGACTCTGGCCTGGCATGCCTTTCGGGCGGCCCTCGACGGTCATCACGAACCGGTGTCGACCGAGGGCGCGAGCGCCCCGAGCGACTCAGACAACGCCAAAGGGAAGAACCCATGAACGAACAAGCAGAGCACCAGGTCGCAGTCGCCGGTGGCGCACTCGACGACGCGGCTTCGGTGACCGCGGCCGGCGCCGGCGGCGCGACAGATGAGGCCGCGGGCACGGCGCTCGAGGCGGCGGTGGTCGAGGCGCTCAAGACGGTGTACGACCCGGAGATCCCAGTCAACATCTACGAGCTCGGCCTGATCTACGACCTGACGATCGACGGTGAGGGCGACGCTTGGGTCAAGATGACCCTGACTTCGCCGAACTGCCCCGTCGCCGGCAGCCTGCCTGGCGAGGTCCAGGCGAAGGTGGCATCGGTAGCCGGAATCCGCCAGGTCGAGCTCGATCTGGTGTGGGATCCGGCCTGGAACCCGGAGATGATGAGCGAAGCGGCCAAGCTCGAGCTCGGGTTCTTTTGAGATTCCCACCCGCGGTTCCCCCCGCCCGAGGTTTCCGGTAATGTGCGAGGGATTTGGAGGTTGTCGATGAGTCTCGCATGGATGTTGCTGCTGGTCTTCGCCGGTTGGAGCGGCGAGACCCCGACCCTTGGCGTGACCAACGAGACCGTGCCCGAGGAGGGCGTGATCTTCGGTGGCCAGCCGACCGCCGACCAGTTGCGGGCCTTGTCAAAGGTCGGCGGCGAGGTGATCAACTTACGGATGCCTGAGGAGGACGCAGGCTTTGCCGAGCCCGCCCTGGCGGTCGAGCTCGGCCTCGAGTACCGGTCACTGCCGGTCAACGGCGAGGCGCTTTCGGATCCCGCGACCTTTGAGCGTTTCTTCGACCTGCTCGAGTCGGCCAAGCGGCCGGTGCTCGTTCACTGCGCCTCGGGCAACCGGGTGGGCGCTTTGTACTATGCCTTCTTGGTCGAGCGCCGCGGTGTCGAGCGTTCGCAAGCGCTAACCCAGGCGCGCCAGTACGGGCTGCGCAGCGAGGCGCTGCAGCAGGCGGTCGAGCGCCACCTCGACCGCGAGAAGCCTTGAACTTCAAGCGCGCCGAGAAGTACGGCTTCTGTGCCGGAGTTCGGATCGCCGATCGCAAGGTGAAGAAGTTCGCCGGCGATGGCGGACGCGGGTCGATTCTCGGCCAGGTGGTGCACAACGAGCGAGTGGTCGCCGAGATGACCCAGCTCGGAGTTCCGACCGCCGAGGCTCTGGACCAGGTGGAGGCGGGCACGATCGTATTCTCGGCGCACGGAGTGCCGCCGTCGTTCCACCGGCGAGCCCGCGAACGCGGCCTGAACATCGTCGACACCACCTGTCCCTTCGTCTACGACATCCACGAAGAAGCGGCGCAGGCGCTGGCCGCCGGTTGGCACTTGGTGTTCATCGGTGACCCCGAACATCGCGAGGTGATCGGCTACACTGGCGACCTCGACCCCGGAGAGTTCGACATCGTCAAGACCGTCGAGCAGGCGTTCGACCTGGACTATGCCCGCTACCCCAAGATCAAGGTCTTCTACCAGACGACGTTGAACAGCGAGAGCTACGAAGACGTGGTGCGGGTGATCGAGGGCCACGCCACCAAGGTCGAGCGGGCCGACACGATCTGCTATGCCACCAAGGAGAACCAGGACGCCGCCGAAGCGCTCGCGCGCGACCCCGAGGTGGACGTGATCGTGGTGATCGGCGGCCGCCACAGCGCCAACACCCGCCACTTGTGGGAGCTCTGCTCTGAGCTCAAGCCCAGCCACTTGGTCCACGACGTCGAGAATCTCGAGCCCGACTGGTTCTCCGGCTGCGACACGGTCGGGATCACCGCCGGCGCTTCGACGCCCGACTATCAGATCGACGAGGTCGAAGCGGCGATCGAGGGCCTGGTCGCACGGGCGGTAGCGGTCGCGCGGTGAGCCGCCGCCAGGATCGCGGGAACGAGGATCGCCGATGAAAGTTCTGGTGATCGGCAGCGGCGGCCGCGAGCACGCACTGTGCTGGCAGCTCAAGCGGCACTCGCCGGGGGTCGAGCTCTACTGCGCACCGGGCAACGCCGGGATCGCCCGCGAAGCCGACCTGGTGCCGATCCGGGTCGACGAGATCCAGGCCCTGACCGATTTTGCCGCTGACCTCGATGTCGAACTGACCATCGTCGGCCCCGAGCTGCCGTTGGCCCTCGGGATCGTCGACGAGTTTCGTGAGCGCGGTTTGCCGATCTTCGGCCCCGATCGCGGTGCCGCCCGTCTCGAGACCAGCAAGGTGTTCGCGAAGGAGTTCATGCGCCGGCACGATATCCCGACCGGCGACTTCGAAGTGGCCCACGACGCCGCCGAGCTCGAGAAGGCAGCGAAGCCTTTCGGGTTCCCGGTGGTCCTCAAGGCCGACGGCCTGGCCAGCGGCAAGGGCGTGCTGATCGTTCACGATCGCAAGGAGCTGGACGAGGCTGGCCGGGCTTTCTTCGTCGAGCGTCGCTTCGGTTCGAGTGGCGATCGGGTGCTGGTCGAGCGGTTCCTGACCGGCGAGGAAGTCTCCTTCCTCGGTCTGTGCGACGGCCAGCGGTTGCTGCCGTTCGCCACCTGCAAGGACTACAAGCGGATCGGCGACGGCGACACCGGACCCAATACCGGCGGCATGGGCGCGCACAGCCCCTCCGGGGTGGTCGGAGCGGGAGATGCTCGCGAGGTGCTCGAGCGAGTGATGAACCGCACGCTCTCAGCGATGCGCGAAGAGGGCAGGCCGTTCGTCGGTGTCCTCTACGCGGGCCTGATGCTCACCGACGCCGGCCCGCGGGTGCTCGAGTACAACGTTCGCTTCGGCGACCCCGAGGCGCAGGCGCTGATGTTGCGGGTCTCCGACGACTTGGCCAAGCTGCTGCGCGCCGGCGTCGACGGCGACTTCGGTGTCCCTCGCCTGAACTTCCGCAGAGAGGCCGCGGCGTGCGTCGTGCTGGCCGCCGCGGGATACCCCGGAACTCCCGAGACAGGTGCGGCAATCGACGGCCTCGACGTGGCCGCGAGCCAGCCGGATGTCGAAATCTTCCACGCCGCCACCGCCGAGGTCGACGGCGCGATATCGGTTGCCGGCGGCCGGGTGATCAACGCCTGTGCTACCGGCCGCGACCTGCGCACCGCGCTGCGCCGGGCGTACGCCGCGGCCAACGAGATCCGCTGGCCGGGCCGACAGCTGCGCAGCGATATCGGTCGCAGCGTCCTCGAGGCCGAGACGATTCAGGAATCCGGAATTCTGTCCCTTCCTCGCGAGCTCCGCCGCCGCCCCGAGTGATTTGGAGCCGACGTCCCGAGTGAGATTCGGAGCCGACGTCCCCTATACTCTACGGCTCGGGCGGCTTGGTCGCCTGGACTTCGAGACGACTGCGAGCTCTGTGCTCGACGACTCCGAGTTCTGTGCTCGGATGAAAGGATTCTCTTGGGCTGTCAGGGTTGCGCGTTCGGCGGCCAGTCAACGGCGTTGGAAGACACCTACGTCGGCGTCCGTTTCGCCGAAGAAACGAATCTGACCCTTTGCGGCACCGCCGGTGAGCGGTTCCTGCGCGGGGACGAGGTGATTGTCGTCACCGACGACGGGCCAGCATTCGGTCGGATCGAGAAGTCGCCGATGCCAGTCTTCAAGCCTTGTCAGAAGTCGAGCGCCAGCCAGTTGTTGCGGCGGGCGACCGACGAAGACCGCTCGCGCCGTCAACGCCAGCTCGAGGACGAGCAACGCGGTCGCCGTTATTGCGAAGAGCGGGCGCGCAATCTCGGTCTGGAGATGAAGATCTCGTTGGTCCATTTCGCCTGGAACGGAAAGACCGCGATTTTCTACTTCACCGCCGAGGGTCGGGTCGATTTCCGACAGCTGGTGCGCGACTTATCGCGCCGATTCTCGACCCAGGTGCGGATGGTCCAGGTGGGTGCCCGCGACGAGGCGAAGCTGCTCGGCGGCATCGGCATCTGTGGCCGCACCCTCTGCTGTTCTACCTGGCTCGACGAGTTTCGGCCGATCTCGATCTCGATGGCGAAGCGCCAGGACTTGAGCCTCAATCCGTCGAAGATCTCGGGGCAATGTGGGCGGCTGTTGTGTTGCCTGGCCTACGAGGACGACAACTACAAGAACCCGCCCGCAGCCAAGCGCGCCAGCCTGCCGGTCGTCCTCGACGACCCGTAACCGGTGCGCCGCAGGTGGCTTGCGGCGGGAGCTAGATCATAGGTGGATCCGATGGCGAATCGAAGGCTCATCCGACCGGAGAGCGACCCCAAGAAAGAGAGCGCCTCGCGCTCGGTGCGGCGCAAGCTCAATCCGCCCGAGCAGACCAGCGCCGAGGAGTTCTACTACCTCAAGCAGATGGCGGCCAAGACGCCGATGGTGGTGATGCTGACCAACGACGAAGAGCTGCTGGGTTGGATCGAGTGGTACGACAGGAACGCGATCAAGCTCAATCGCAACGACGGTCCCAACTTGCTGATTCCCAAGCACAACATCCGTTACCTCTTCAAGGAAGAGGAGCGCCGTCGCCGTGCCAAGCGCTCGGCCTCGCGCGAAGCGTAGCCGTCGGGTCCTGGCGCTGACCCAGGGTGACCCGGTGGGGGTCGGCCCCGAGATCCTGCTCAAGCTGCTGGCGCAGTGGTCGCCGGCGCTCTCCTGGTCGCCGGTCCTGGTCGCCGAGCGCCTGGCGCTCGAGGCTCTGCGCACGGTGGTCGACGGGGTGCCGTGGGAGCGCCTGGTCTACCTCGAGCCCGGAGAGCCTCTTCCCGCTGATTGCCTAGCCGGCGGCATGGTGCCGGTCGTCGACCCGGTTGGCCGAGCCCGTCCGCTGCGCTTCGCAGCGCCGACCGCCGAGGATGCCAGCGCCAGCCTGCGCGCGATCGATCTGGCGGTCGACCTGGTCGAGGCCGGGACCGCGGATGCTCTGGTCACCGGCCCGGTGAACAAGCGGTCGATCGCCGAATCGGTTCGCCCCGACTTCCGCGGGCACACCGAGTACCTGGCTGCTCGGTTCGGCGACCTGCGCTACGGCCGCGATTACCTGATGGCGTTTCTCGGCGCCGACCTGCGGGTCGCCTTGCTGAGCACCCACCTGCCGCTGCGCGCGGCGCTCGACGCGATCACGGTCGATTCTGTGCTCGAGGCGTTGCTCTGCCTCGGCCGCCACAGCCGCGGCCGGATCGGACTTGCCGGTCTCAACCCTCATGCCGGGGAGGGCGGGCTGTTGGGCGCCGAGGACCAGCAAGTGCTGGTGCCGGCGGTGCGTGCAGCCCAGCAGCGCGGGGTCTTGGTGCTCGGACCCGAGAGCCCGGACACGGTGTTTCTACGCGCCCGACGCGGTGAGCTCGACTGGGTGCTCGCGCTCTACCACGACCAGGGACTGATCGCGGTCAAGACCGTCGGTTTCGGCTCGGCCACCAACTGGACCATGGGGCTACCCCTTCTGCGCACCTCGGTCGACCACGGCACCGGCTACCCGATCGCCGGCCGCGGGGTTGCCGATGTCGGGCCGCTGCGCCGCGTCGTCGACACCACGCTCGAGCTCCTGGCGGACGGGGGGCCCGCGGAGCGAAGTACTGCCCGCGCAGCGAAGCCTGACAGGTCGGGCTGAGCCGGCCGGGCGCCACCTCAGGTGGGTCAGCCAGGCAGCTTTGGGGCGCGCTTCACGAAGCGCCGCGGCCACTCAGGACCACCGGAATGGTCCGCAGCAGGATCTTGAGGTCGAGCCATGGCGACCACGAGTCGATGTACTCGAGGTCGAGCTCCATCCAGCGGTCGAAGTCGATGTTGTTGCGTCCGCTGATCTGCCACAAACAGGTGAGACCCGGCTTCATCGACAGCCGCCGCCGCTGCGGCCGCGAGTACTGCGCCACCTCCTCAGGGATCGGTGGCCGCGGGCCCACCAGGCTCATCTCGCCGCGGATCACGTTCCACAGCTGGGGTAGCTCGTCGAGGCTGAACTTTCGCAGCAGGCGTCCGAAGGCGGTGACCCGCGGATCTCGGCGCACCTTGAACGCCGGTCCGTCCATCTCGTTGAGATGCAGCAGTTCCTGGCGACGCTCTTCAGCGTCCATCACCATGGTGCGGAACTTGTAGAGGGTGAACCGGCGGCCGTTGAGCCCGCAGCGGGTCTGGCGGTAGAACACGCTGCCGGTGGAGCTGGCCTTGATCAGCATCGCGATCACCAGGATCACCGGCAGACCGATCGCCAGCAGTAGGGCCGCAAGCGCGACGTCGAGCAGTCGCTTGGTCAACAGCAGCGGCAGGTTGGTCGGAGCGCGAGCCACGCTCAACAGCGGTAAGCCGTCGAGGTCCTCGAGATGAATGCGCGGCGGGTCGCCCGGCAGCAGGTTGAGCGCGAAGCGAGTGCCGATGCCCTGCTCTTGCAGACTCAAGAAATGACGCTCGAGACTGCCGAGCTCGCGGGGGGTGACCGCGAAGATGACGTCGTCGATGACGTGGCTTTCGAGCACCGCCGGCAAGTCGTCGATGGAGCCGAGCAGCGGAGCGCTCAGGTCTCCCGGCGCGGCGTCTTGCTCCTCGGGTGAACGCAGGAAGCCGGCCAGCCGAAACCCCCAGTAACGATGACCCGCGATCGATTTGGCCACCGCCACCGCGACCCTGTTGGTGCCGACGATCAACAAGGTCCGGTAGTTGAAGCCGAGCTGCCTTACCCACCGCGAGGTGATCCGCAGGCCGACCTTCTCGGCGACTAGCAGCAAGCAGGAGAGCGCCCCCGAGAGCAGGATCAAGGTCCGGCTCATGCGGTCGCCGTCGAGCAGCCAAACGTCGATTCGCAACGCGAAGATCGCGAGCACGAGCACCACCGTCGCGATCGCCGCGACCCGGATGATCGCCGCGGCTTCGATTGCGAGTGTGACCGTTCGGTGAGAGCGATAGCGGCCGGTGGCGATCAACGCCGCTGCCCACACCACAAGGGCGAGCGGCAACATCGGCAGGTAGCGTTCGAGCGGGTAAAGCGGCCCGCTGAACCACACGGGCCACAGCCGCGGAAACAGCCCGCCGCGCAGCCAGTGGGCGGCGAAGAAGGAAACGCCGACCAGGACAAGATCGAGCGAGAAGACCATGAGCGCCACCAGGCGCGCTTGCTGCTTCAGCATAGAATCAGCACTCGACCTGGTCGATTCTCGGGTCGGGACTCCGAACGTTAGTCATTGATTCTTAACGCTCTATCGCCTGCTCGGCGGGCTGGTTGATCGGACAACAGTATATGGCACAACGGCATGATGCCGTCAACACATCACTACCCCGCCCCGGATTCTACGCCGGTTCTTGGCGCCGGCCCGCTAGTTCCTCGAACAACGCCAGATAACTCGCGGTGACCGCGTCCCATGAAAAGCGCTCTCTGGCGCGCTCGCGGGCGCGTTCGCGCCAGGCGGTGGCGGTGTCTGGCGCGCCCACCAGCCGGGTCATCAGCGGGCCGAGCGTCGACGGCTTCGAGGCGCTGAAATAGAGCGCGCAGTCGCCGGCCACTTCGCGGTTCTCCGCGGTATCGTTGACCAGCATGCAGTTGCCATAGCCCATCGCCTCGACCAGAGCCGGATGGGTGCCACCAACCTCGGTGGCGTGGACGTAGGCCAGGGCGTGGCTCAACAGCTCGCGGTAGCCGTCGCCGTAGATCGCGCCAGGGAACAGCACCCGTGGATCGGCGCTCCGGCGCAGTCGGGCGACGAAGGACTCGGCATAGGGAGCGCTCCCGACCATCACCAGCGGCAGGTCACCGGGGACGTCACGGTACGCTTCGATGACTCGGTGCGGGTTGTTCTCCGGCTCGAAGCGGCTGACGTAAAGGAAGTAGCCGCGCCTCGCCAGGCCGAGGCGCTCGAGCCACTCTTCGCGCTCGGGAGGGGTCGGCGTCACTCCATACGGGATCATGATCGAGTCGGTGCGATGGCGCTCGCGGTAGTGGCGACGGATGACTTCGGCGTCGGTGACCAGACGGTCGGGGACGAAACGCGCGAGGCGCTCGGAGAGCGTGTAGACCCACCGGCCGAAGGGCCCCCACTTGGCTCGCCGGCGCTCGATGCCGTCGACGTGGAGCGCGGTCGGAATGCGCGCGAAGCGCAGCAGCGGCACGAACAGCGCGTTGGCGCCGTTGACCACCAGCGCCGCATCGTAGCGGCGGAAGATCGCGTGACAGCACGAGAGCAGGGTATGGACCGGGGTGTCGAGATGCTTCGTGCGGACGGTCGGCAGCACCACCAGATCGACGCCGCGGTGACGTCGAAGCGAGCGCGGGGTGTAGTGCGAACGGCAGTAGACGGTCACCCCGACGCCGCGCGCGACCAGGCGCTCGCCGAGCTCCTCCATGAACGTTTCGTAGCCGCCATAGCACGCCGGGATGCCGCGGCTGCCGAGGAGCGCGACCTCGAGCCGGCGCGTGGCGTTGGGTTTGGCCAAGTCAGTGTCTCGGCAAGTCAGTGCCTCGGCGAATCAGTGTCTCTTCAAGTCAGTGTCTCTTCAAGTCAGTGTTCTTCGAGTCAGTGTCTCGGCAACGGTCGCTCGTCGGACCGGAACCAGGCTTCGACTTCGTGCGGCGGCACGGTCCGCCGGTGCTGGATGGTCCGCCGGCGCGCAGCGATTCTCCGGCGATTGTGCCAGAGCCAGCGGTAGGCAGCGAGCGAGGCGCGCTCGCGAAACAGCACCCAGGCGACGATCTGGAGCTCGCGCCAGGTGGTGGCGAAGAGCGTCGACAACAGGTTGCCCGGGGTCTGGTGGTAGAGCCGCAGCAGATAGCGGTTCTTGAGCGAGTGGAAGTTCACCGCCTGGGGCATCGAGGTGCGTCGCTCGGGTAAGTTGAAGCGACGGTGGACGATGCGGGCCGCGGGCTCATAGAGCACCGACCAGCCACGTTCTTGGAGTCGAAAGCACAGCTCGGCGTCTTCGCGAAAGGTGTGGAACGCCGGGTCGAACACCTCGCCGCCGATCGCGACGTCGAACAGCGCCTCGCGCGCGAACAAGCTCGCGGCGCCGGTGGCCCCGAAGACCAGCACGGCCTCGCCGTGCTGGCCGCAGTCGACCTCCCCCGAGCCGCGATCGAAGTGTCGCCACGCCGGCACCAGACGCATCCCGCAGGCGTCGAGGCGCTGCGGTTCAGACGGCGTCTGCGGCCGCAGCAGCCGGCCGGTGACCGCGCCGATCCGCACCCCGTCGCCGCGATGGTGGCGCTCCCAGCCCGCGATCATCCGGGTC
>JAQBHE010000229.1:0-3089 GCA_032128015.1 Holophagae bacterium | reverse complement strand
GATCCTCCACCACCACCACCGATCCCAGCAGGCGATCCACCAGCGGCCGGCACCGATCCGGACAACGCACCAGGTCGGAGGCGCGCCCCACCACGCCCGGGCCGTCAGGGATGGCGGGCGGCGCCCCGGCGGCGATGGTCGAGAGATCCACCAGCGTGGCGCGGCCCGCGGCCAGCCCACGCAGGCGCTCCACGCCGGCGGCCAGCGCGCCGGCATCCTCGGCGAGCACGAACGCCGAGGCCTCGCCGAGCGAGGCTTCGAGCGCTCCCAGATGACGCGCCGGGACCTCGAGCACATCGGCCACCATGCCCAGCAGGCCCGGAACGCGGCCGCCCGCTTCGAGCAGCCCCTTGACGCCTTCCGAGACGCCCTCGTAGTTGCGCTTGAGTTCGAGCAGCGTCTGGAGCCGCGAATCCGCAGCGGCCGCGTCCTGGCGGAGGCGTGACAGCGCGGCCTCGGCCGCCTGCGCGCTCGCCGCGAGGGAGGTGATGGCCTGGTCGGTGCCGCTGAGCATCTGTCGGGCTTCGTCCACCTCGGCCTCGAGCCCGCGATGCCGCTCGGCGCCGCCCTCGAGCTGTGACGCCAGGCCGCCGAGCCGCGACTCCAGCTCGCGCAGACGGAGCCCGGCCGCATCCCGGCGCTCCCGCAGCGACGTCTCCCGTTCGCGAATCCGCTCGACTTCGCCCCGGCGCTCGGCCTCGGTCGAGAACAGATCGAGCGAGAGCTGCTGCCGTGAGGTGGCAAGGGTCCGGTGCTCGCGCAGCTCGGTCTCGAGCCCGGCGAGCCCCGCCTCGACCAATTCCATCGCCGACTGCGCGGCCTCACGGGCGCCACGGAGTTCGCCCAGCCGCGTCGCCGCCCCCTGGTCGCGGGTCGACACCTCGGCCAGCCGCTCACTCAGAGCGGCCGCTTCGGCCTCGGCCTGGTCGGCCCGGTGACCCAGGCCCTGGCCGCGCTCACCCAGAAGCACGACCTGCTGTTCCGCCTGCCCGCGCGCCTCCTCCCGGTCGCGCAGCGCCGACTGGGCGAACGAGAGCGCGCGCTCGCATTCCAGCAGCACCAGCTTCTCATCGTTGAGCCGGGCCTCAAGGGCGCCGAGTTCCGCGGTGACGCCCTCGCGGCGCACCGCCTCCTCCTGCCAGCGTTCGCGCGCCTCGGTCTCGCGACGGCGGAGCGATGAGACCTGGCCGGCGGTGAGCGAGAGGTCGAGCGCCTGCACCTGGTCGCGCAGGCGCTGATAGCGCCGCGCCTTGCCGACCTGCCGGGCGATCGAGCGCAGCTCGCGCTCGATCTCGAACACGATGTCGTTGAGGCGCGTAAGGTCGCCGTCGGTGGCATCGAGCTTGGAGAGCGCCTCGCGCTTGCGGGCCTTGTACTTGGTGATCCCGGCCGCCTCTTCGAACAGGTACCGCCGGTGTCCCGAGTTGTCCGACAGGACATGGTCCACCATCTGCCGCTCGATCACCGAGTACGCGTGACTGCCCATGCCGGTGTCGAAGAACAGGTCGCGCACGTCCTTGAGCCGGCAGGGCGTGCGGTTGATCGAGTACTCGGAGAGGCCGGAGCGGAACACCCGACGCGAGATCGTCACCTCGCTGAACTCGGTGGGCAGGATGCCGCGATCGTTCTTGAAGGTGAGGTGGACCTCGGCGAGGCCCAGGGGCTTGCGGCCCGGCGACCCGTTGAAGATCACATCCTCCATCGAGTCGCCCCGCAGCTGCTTGGCGCTCTGCTCGCCCATCACCCAGCGAATCGCGTCCGAGACGTTGGTCTTGCCGCAGCCGTTGGGACCGATGACGCCGGTGATGCCGTCACCGAAGGTGAGGACGGTCTTGTCGACGAACGACTTGAACCCCTGCAGTTCGAGCTTGTAGAGGAACATCCCTGTTCACCTCGTCGAAGGTGCCGTCCCGGGATCCGGGCGGGCCGGTGGCGGTCGATGCGCCCGCTCGAGCGCGGCAACGACTTCGTCCAGTTCGTCGTCGCCCAACGTCCTCACGTCCAATCTGAACTTCCCGGTGCGGATGAAACCGATCACCGGGGGATCCGCGCCGCGGGCCCGGCGCTCGAACTCGTCAGCCGTGCACCCGGGAACCTCGATCGCCACCACCCAGCCGGGAAGCCGCTGCAGGGGCAGCGCCCCACCTCCGACCTCCCCCGAACCACGCTCGACGGTCACCCGCGACGCCGGCACCCGCTTCCGGATCGCACCCGCCAGCGCATGTGCCTGCTGCTCGAGCTCCGCTTCGGATCGACCCAGCATCCGGAGCGCGGGAATCTCCCGGGCTGCGCGGGCCGGATCGCTGTAGGCCGGCAGCGTCGCTTCGAGCGCCGCCAGCGTCAGCTTGTCCACCCGCAGCGCCCGCGCCAGGGGATCCTTGCGCAGTCGCTCGACCTGTCGGCGCCGGCCGAGGATGAGCCCGGCCTGGGTGGCGCCCAGCAGCTTGTCGCCGGAGAAAGTAACGACGTCGCACCCGGCGGTCAAACTTTCTCTCACCGTCGGTTCGTGTTCGACACCCAGCACGCCGAGGTCGGTGAGCGCACCACTTCCGAGATCCTCGATCAGCGGCACGCGGCCGCGGCGCGCCAGCGCCGACAGCTCGGCCAGCGTCGGGCGGGCGGTGAACCCGGCGACGCGAAAGTTGCTGGGATGAACGCGGAGGATCGCACCGATCTCCTTCGGGTCCCGCTCGAGCGCGAGCGCATAGTCGCGCAGGTGGGTGCGGTTGGTGGTGCCGACCTCGACCAGCTGGGCGCCGCTCCGCTCGAGGATCTCGGGGATGCGGAACGAGCCGCCGATCTCGACCAGCTCGCCGCGCGAGACCACCACCTTCTTCCCGGTGGCCAGTGCCGCCAGCGCCAGGAGCAGGGCCGCGGCGCCGTTGTTGACCACCAGTGCGGCCTCCGCTCCGGTAAGGCGGGTGAGCCAGCGTTCGACCCCGGCCCCCCGCTCGCCCCGACGGCCGGTGGCGAGGTCGAACTCGACGCTGCAGTAACCGCGGGCCACCTCGCCCACCGCCTGGCGGGCGGCCGGCGACAGTGGCGCTCGACCCAGGTTGGTGTGGAGGACCACGCCGGTGCCGTTGAGC
>JAQBHE010000228.1:0-8614 GCA_032128015.1 Holophagae bacterium | reverse complement strand
GCGATGCGCGCGATCTGGGACAACTGGTACCGCGGCAACCCGCTGCAGTTCCGCGGCGAGCACTACACCCACACCCTGATGACCCCGATGTTCACCCCCACCGATACCGACTACGGCCCGCCGCGAGTCGTGGTAGCGGCGGTCGGGCCGCTGATGACCGAGGTCGCGGCCGAGGTCGCCGACGGCATGCTGGTCCACGGCTTCACCACCCCGCGCTATTTCGACGAGGTCACGGTGCCGGCGATCGAGCGCGGCCTGCGAAAAGCCGGCCGCGAGCGCGCCGACTTCGAAGTCTGCTATCCCAGCTTCGTGGTCTCGGGAGCCGACGAGCGGGCCTTCGAGCGCGCCAAGCAGGGGGTCAAGAAGCAGGTCGCGTTCTACGGCTCGACCCCGGCCTACCGCGGAGTGCTCGAGGTCCACGGTTGGGGCGAGCTCCAAGACGAGTTCAACGCGATGTCGAAGCGCGGCCAATGGGACGAGATGGGCGGACTGATCACCGACGAGATCCTCGAGCAGTTCGCGGTGGTCGGCGCCCCGGGAGAGATCGTCGGCAAGCTCAAGCAGCGCTGCACCGGCAAGATCGACCGCCTGGCGACGTCATTCCCGTTCGTCGATCCGGTGGTAGAGGCGCAGATGGTCGCCGAGCTCCGACGCTGATTTGCGCGGGCCAAACGGGCTTGCCCACCGGGAAGCGCACCACGACCGGTTATCCTTGAGTCACCAATGAGGTTGCGCGAGATCGACATGCTGCCGACCAAGATCGTGGGACGTCGTCGCGAGGGGGCATCGACTCCAGCCGCCGCCAACGTTCTGCTGCGTACGGTCAGGGACCTCCGAGGCTGCGGTCTTGCACCGCGAGGCCTCTTTCGTTTCGAGACCTTCGAGGAGGCGCAAGAGTGGATCACAAGCCAGATGGTCTCGAGGTCCGGCCGCCGACGCTCGACGACCTCCGGCGGATCTGTCGATCGCTAGACGCCGCCGGAGCGCGCTACGTCCTGATCGGCGGTTTTGCTGTGATCCTGCACGGCGGCGAGCGCACGACCAAGGACATCGATCTGTTGGTCGACGCCGCTCCCGCGAACGTCGAGCGCTTGAAGCGCGCGCTCTCCATCCTGGAGGACAACGCGGCCGCGGAAATCGGCGCCGGTGACCTGGAGAAGTACACGGTCGTGCGCGTCGCCGATGAGGTCATGGTCGACCTGCTGGCGTCTGCGTGCGGGGTCACCTGGGCGCAAGCCAGCCCACGAGCCGAGCGACGGGATCTGGGAGGCGTCTCTCTCATCCTCGCCGATCGCGAGACTCTGATCAGCACCAAACAGACGATACGGCCATCCGACGCCGCTGACCGGGCCTTTCTCGAAGCGCTCCGGGACCAGACAGAGGGCTGAGGGGGGCGATCGCCTACGGGCAGGTGGCGAACGCCTCCACATCCTGGATCGGGGCGAACGGTGTACCGAGAGGACTGCGGTACACGCGGCTCTCGCCACTCTCGAGGTCGTCGACGGTCAAGGTCACATCGACATCGGTGAGGCCGGCGGCGAACACCCAGTAGCGCTCGCCGGTCGCCTGGGAACAGGCGTCCAAGACCTTGACGATCACTTCGACGTTGTTCGGGCCGAAGAACCAGAAAGTGCCCGAATCAGAGGTGAGGGGAGCCGCGGTGCCGACGCCGTTTGCCTGAGCGCTGCGCCAATCGGCGCGCACCGAGAAACGACCGTCGCGCAGGCACAGGTGGCGAGGGTCGTCGAGGCAGCCGGGACGGCTGGATAGCCAGCGCATGAGCACGTCGCGAAGCGCGAGCGGCGGTTGGACCGCCGGGGGCTGTCCGGCCTGGTTCACGCGGTTGACGCCGTGGCAGCCGTCACAGACGCGGATTTCACCCGGTTGACTCGAGATCCAGAAGCGTTCTCGGACCACCGGGGCGCCGCTCGAGTCGGTGGTCTGCCAGGCGAGCGCGCGGCCGGCTGGGACCACCGCCGCGACCGACCCATCGGCGGCGATGGCGACGCTGCCGGCGGGCCCGGAGGTCGGCGGGTTGGCGGCCAGCGCCGCCGGATCGTGGAGCACTTGCGCCAGTACCCGGCGTCCCGGCTCGGGATCGATCGTCCCACCGTAGCCGCGGACCTGGTCGCCCTGGAACACTTGGAGGTGCGTGATGTCGTAAGTGACGCCGGCGCCGCCTCGGGTCTCGACGCCGCCGGGGACCCGCAGGTTGAAGGGCTGCTGGCGGTCGGCGCGATCGCGAGAGGTGACGTTGCGCGACACCAGGAGCGCGAGACCGCGACGGGCGAGATCCGCGCGGAACGTGTCGACCGAGACCCCGAGGTCGTCGAAGACCCGCTGTTCGGGTGGCGGTAGCGACCAAGCGGTTGTCGGCGGTCGCGGTCGCGCGCGCACCTCCACCGGGTCGAGCTCCCACAGCGCGCCGGAGTACTCGACCCGCTCGTCGGGGTCCCAGTAGCTGAGCGTTTTCGAAATGCCGGCCGTGAGCGGGGCGCCGGCACGAAGGAAACCATCGCGTCCGGCCACCATGCGCTCGAGCCGGAAATGATAGCGCGGCGACGGGTGGGTGCGGCTGCCTTGATTCGCCGCTGCCCGGGTCTCGGCGGTATGGACCGCGATCAGCGAGCCGTCGGACAGCGGCAGCGGATTGCGATAGTGACCGCTGTGACCGGCGGGCGGCGCCGCGCCGTCTGCGGTCACCTCGCGGGTCGCCGGGTGGGTCAGGTAGTCGACTGTGATGTCGTCGGGGTTCTTGTCCGGAGGCGCGCGGATCGCGATGACCTGACCCGAGGCGTGGGTCGCGAACTCGGGAGCGTCGACGGCCAGGTAGCGTCCCGGAGACGCCGGGTCCTCGCGAATCTGCAGCATGTTCTCGATCGGGCTCGGGTTGGTGCGACCCGAGTTGTCGTCGATGAACTCCTCGAGCTCGGGATCGTCGGACCGCGCGCGGTCGAAATAGGAGTGCAGCTCATGGCGACCCAGGTGGTTGAGGATCTCCTCGCCGCTGCCGTCCTGGCGCACCTGCCACGGCAAGAAGCTGTTGAGCTCGTGACCGGTGAACGGAGTGCCGTCGAGCAGGTCGACGCGGTCGCTTCGCGGCTCGGGGAACACTTCGTTGCGTCGCGGGACTCGCGCCGAGCCGGCGCTCTCGTCAACGAAATCGAATGAGCCGTAGGTGTCGCCGTCCAGCGCGTCGGCGTCCGCTTGCTGGTCTTGCTGGAGGTGGTCCCAGCGGGTGAAGACGATGCGACCGGCGCTGTCGACGATCGGGCGAAACGAGCCTGAGGGCGAGTGTTGGAGCAGTCGCAGGTCGCCGGTCTTGGGATCGAGGCTCCACAGGCCGGTCGGGGTCGCCGTCGACTCGTACTCGTCGAGCTGCGGGTAGAGGTGGGGCTCGCCACCGCGCGGCCGGTCGGAGACGAAGATCACCCGGTCGTCGGAGCCGTAGACCGGGCTGCTGTTGTTGGTGTCGGCCGGCTGGTTCGCCACCTTGGTGATCTTCGCGGTCTCGCCCGACCCGAGCCCGGTGACCTCGTACAGCTGCCACACCGAGTCGATGTACCGGTAGCGCGTCTCGGTGGCGCCGACGACCATCGAGAAGATCGCGCGGTCGCCGTCCCAGTGGACCGCCGGCTCGCGGACCGCGATCGACGAAGCACCCTGGAACCCGTCGACGCCGTGCCCCGCCTCGCGAGTGAGGTTGCGGAGCTGGCCGTTCGGGGAGAGCAGGTAGAGGTCGCCGCCCCGTCCGGTGCCGGCGGCATCGGCGAGGTGGTTCGCGAACACCGAGCCGACGGTCGCGAAGTCGGCGGGGATCGGCACCTGGGTCACGAACAGGATCGGATGGGGCAGGGGAGCGCCCTCCGCCGCGACGACGCCAGACACCGCCAAGCACACCAACAACAGAGAAGTGACAGGCACCGAAATATCTGTCGGGTCGGACCGACCTCCTGCTCTGATTATGGCCTGGAAGCCGATTCGAGGCGTCGCCCCTTGAGTCGACCGATACTCCGGCGGTATCTTTCGCCGGCCCGCACTTCCACCGGTTTCGGGCTTCCTCCTGCACATCCCCACCAAGGAGATCTCGATGTTCCTCCGGAGAGCTTCTGTCGCGCCCTTTTTTCCTGCGCTGACGATCTGCCTATTGACGGTAGGACTCATAGCCTGCGGCGGCCGCGACCCGGCTCCGGGCAGTGCGTCCGCGGAGCCCGACGCTGGCTCAGGGGCTCCCGCGGGCCCGCCGCCGGCCTGGGTGGTGGCGGCGATGGCGCAGCCGCGCGGGCTGTTGCTCCACGAGGCGGGAACCGCGCCCGGGTATCTGATCGTCGCGCCGCTGAAGACCGGGGACATCTACCTGGTCGATCGCGACGGACGAGCGGTCCACTCCTGGAGGCGCGTTGAGGCTGGAATCGCCGACCAGCTGCTCGCCGACGGCAGCATCCTTCGGGGCGCCTTGATGGCCGATCCGCCGAACTTCAAGGCCGGCGGTGTTGCCGGGGTGATCGAGCGGATTTCGTGGGACGGAGATCTGATGTGGCGATGGACGATGGCAAGCCGTGAGCGCATCCTTCACCATGACATGGAGCCGCTTCCCAACGGCAACGTCTTGCTGATCGCCTGGGAGCTCAAGACCCTCGAGCAGGCGGTAGCCGCCGGGCGCAAAGCCGAGCTGGTCCCCGAGCAAGGCCTGTGGTCGGAGTGGCTGCTCGAAGTCGAGCCGGTTGGCAAGGACGACGCGCGGATCGTCTGGGAGTGGCACCTCTGGGATCACCTGGTCCAGGACCACGACTCTGCGCTCGCCAACTACGGAGACCCGGCGGCCTTCCCAGGACGCCTCGATATCAACGCCGACGTGATCCAAGCCGTCAACGACGAGGAGGAGCTGGCTCGCCTCAAGGCGTTGGGCTACATCCCGCAAGACGCCACCCAGGCCGACCTGCAGTCCGATTTCCTGCATATGAACTCGGTCGACTATCACGCCGGCCTCGACCAGATCGCGGTCAGCCTTCCGAGCATTAGCGAGCTGTGGATCCTCGACCACTCGACCACCACCGTCCAGGCGAAGGGCTCTGCCGGTGGTCGCTCGGGGAAGGGAGGCGAGATCCTCTATCGCTGGGGCAATCCGCGGATGATGAAGCGCGGCAGCGATGCGGCCCCCCAGTTGTTCCAGCAGCACCAGGTCGAATGGATTCCCGCGGGCTTTCCCGGAGCCGGCCACCTCACGGTCTTCAACAACGGTGCTCTGCGGCCCGACGGACAGTACTCGTCGGTCCTCGAGATCGAGACCCCGGTGGCTGCGGACGGCCGCTATCCCCTGCCGGCGACCGGGCCATGGCCGCCGGCGAACCCCAAATGGTCGTACACCGCTCCCGATCGTGAAAGCTTCTTTGCCCCGTTCATCTCGGGGACGCAGCGCTTGCCCAACGGCAATACCCTCATCTGCGCCGGTCCCCAGGGTCACGTGTTCGAAGTGACGCCGGACGGCAAGACAGTCTGGGACTACCGCAACCCGTACGGAGGCCGGGCGCCGGGATGGATGCCGGAGGAAGCCGAGCTGCTGCCCTATCCGCTGTTCCGAGCGCGTTGGATATCGCCGGATCATCCCGGTCTTGCGAGACGCGACCTCCGGCCGCTCGACCCCCAGCCAGAGGTGTTCCAGCCGCCGCCACCGCCGGGTTAGCCGAAAGTGACAGGCACCGAAATATCTGTCGGGTGAGGCGACAGGGTTACCTCATCCTCAAGGAGTACGACCGACCGTGCGCTGGAGAACGTGGCAGAACGCCGAGTCCTACGACTTGTTCGTTCGTCATCGCGAGATCTACCCCTGGCTGAACCGCAACCTGGTCGAAATGGCCGACCTCGACGATGCCCGCGGCGTGCTCGACCTCGGCTGCGGCACCGGCGCAACCACCCTCGCCTGTCTTGCCCGGCTGGGTCCGGACGCCGAGATCGTCGGCGTCGACGCCTCCGAGGAGATGATCGGGGTCGCCCGCTGCAACGTCCTCGACAAGCGCGCGAGATTCGTCGTCGCGCCGGCCGCGGCGATCGGTGACCTCGAGGGCGCCTTCGACCGGGTGGTATCGAACGCCGCGTTCTTCCAGTTCCCGGCGCCCGATGCGGTGTTGCGCGCGCTCGCCGGCGTCACCGTGGCCGGAGCCCGCCTGGTGTTCAACGTTCCCGCGCAGCGGCTCGCCGGCGAGACAGTGCCGATCCACCCCTTCCAGATGGCGCTGTTTCGGGAGATCCGGAAAGCGGGCGGCGGCGAGGCGCTGGTGCGCGCGGTCGACCTCGACACCGCGGCCATCTGTCGAAGCGCCGCCGCGCAAGGCTTCGCCCGCTTGGCCATCGAACGACGGGTCTGGGAGGGTCGCCAGGACGAGTTGATGGAGCTGATGACGATTCCGGCGATGCTCGAGCCGCTGACTCCGGGTTGGAACGATGACCGCCGCAACCAGGTGCTCGAGCGCGCGCGGCAGAGCGCCGACCCGGAGGAAGTGGTGACCGTGCCCTGGGTGTTCTTCCGTTTCGAACGCGCGAGCTGAGTCACGAGGGGGCCGGCAGGCCGGCCGCGAGGAAGCGGAGGATCGGTTCAGCCACCCGTCGAGCGTCGACCGCAAACGGAAAGTGTCCGGATCCCGCAAGCACCTCGAGGCTCGATCCGGCGATCGAGCGCTGAACCTCGGACGCGCGCTCGAGTGGCGAGATCCGATCGTGCTCGCCGCACAGCACGAGTGTCGGATGTTCCGGGCGGCTGGGTGCGAGGGGCTGGGCCAGGGCGCGACGAGGCTGGGCGGGCAGGGCTGGATAGGAGGCCGGATGCCGAAGGCGCGCGCGAGCGACCGCCTCGCGAAACAGACCGGAGAGCGCTGCTCCCTCGGCATCCTCCTCGCAGAGCTCGAGGATCTCGGCGCGCAGGGCGCGCTCGCCTCGTCGATTCGAGCCAGGGTGCGAAACGCGGCGGTTCGACGGCGCGGCGTCGGCGCCGGGGATGGTCGGCGCTGCCGGGGTCATCAGGATTACCGCGCTCGGAGCGGCTCGATTGCGACGCACGATCTCGCGCACCACGTACGAGCCCAGCGAGTGACCGCACAGCACTGTCGGCGCCATGGTTGTCGCCTCGAGCCAGCGGGCGGTGCGCTCGACCACGGTCTCGAGGTCGGGGAGGCCCCGGCTCGAGTCGTAGGAGCGACCGTGCCCCGGGAGGTCGGGCAGCCACACCTCGAACGAGCGCGCAAGCTCGAGACCGAGCGGCAGCAGCAGATGATGGTCGAGTCCGGGACCGCCGTGGAACAGCACCAGGCGCCGCCCAAAGCCCAACTTGCGGGTCCACAAGCAACGATCGCTCGGGCCCGTCGCCACCGGCGGCGGCAGATCTTCGAGGATGCCCATGGAGTCGGGTTGCCGGTGCTGAGCGTCCGTCGGGTGCTCGAATGTCGAAACCAGCTCGACCGCCAAGCAGCCGGCTCAGCCTTCGCGGATCGCACGTTGCGGGTCGACGCGCGCCACTCGCAACGCCGGCAAGGCGCCGGCGGTCGCCACCACCAGGCCGAGGACGGTGACAACCGCCACCAGGCTCGCGACGTCCCAGGGAGCGACGCCGTAGAGCAACGTCGTCGCGTACTGGACCGCGCCGAGCGCCACCGCCAGTCCAAGCCCGATTCCGATCGCGGCGAGCAAGAGCCCCTGACCGAGGACCAGCCGCAACACATCGCGCGGACCGGCTCCGAGGGCGACGCGCACCCCGATCTCCCGGGTGCGAGTCGAAACCGCGTACGACAAGACGCCGAACAGGCCAACCCCGGCAATCGCGAGGGAGCAGAACGCGAAGAATCCGAACAGCAACGAGTAGAGCTGCGGCTCAGCGAGGCTGCCGCGCACCAGCTGCTCCATGGTGTGGACCCCTTCGAGGACCAGCGTTTCGTCCTGCTCGTGCACCAGCGCGCGCAGGGACGCGATCAGCGCCTGCGGCGGTTCGGTGGTGCGTACCAGAAGACTCGGCTCGGGATGGTCGACGCCGCGCCCCAGCTGGTTCACCGACGCGAACATCTCGGGGCTGCGCCGGCTCGCCGAGGCCGCGCTGGACGACGTCTTCCACCACTCCGACCACCCGCCAATCGAGGCGCTCGCGATCGAGGCGCGCCGGCAATGTCTTGCCGATCGGTTCTCCACCGAGGTAGCGATTCGCGAAAGTGCGGTTGACCACCATCACCGGGGCCGATGTCTGCGTGTCCTCCCCGGAGAGCGCGCGTCCCGCGACCAGAGGGCGGCCGAGAGCTTCGAAGTATCCGGGGCTGACACTGCGAATGCCGGTGCTGATCGAGATCTCGTCGCCGCCGTCGGCTGATGGCGGGGCCGAGAAGCTCATCATCGCGTCGCCGCGGCCCAAGGGCATGACATTCGTGAACGCCGCTTCCCGGACTCCCGGCAGCGCGCGCAAGCGCTCGACCAGTTGGTCGAGGATGGCCTGGCGGCGCGACGGGTCGTAGGCCGAGTCGGGCATCGGCAACCGCGCGGTGAGTACAGACCTGCGCTCGAAACCGCGATCGGCCGCAAGCATCGCAAAGAAGCTGCGACCGAGCTGGAGGGCGCCCAGCAGCAGCACCACGGCCAC
>JAQBHE010000227.1:0-2600 GCA_032128015.1 Holophagae bacterium | reverse complement strand
TTTCCGGCACAACCAGGCCCACCCCAGCTCTCGGATACGAGACCCGCCGCACACCAGCGCGACCGTCGAGAATCGCCAAGTCGATTCCGGCTCACGACGTTGGCCTTCTCATGTAAGCGGCCGAGCTTGGGCGGCCGACGGCCGAGCGACATCCCACCAACTAGCGCCACCGTCTCACCACCGCGGAAACCTCTCCGTAAACACCCGCTGGTACGGATACTCCTCGACCGCCGCCACCAAACCAGCGCGAACCGGGTTCGCCGCTAGGTACCGCGCGACCTCCGCCAGGTCCTCGTTACGCCACGGAATGCGGTCGTGGTACGACCGTTGCCAAAGCGGCTTCTTCCACCCCAAACGCGCCGCCTCCCGTTTCGCCCAGACCTTGAACCGGATCACGACCCGGGTCATCTGCGACGCGTCAGCCAACAACCAGTGGAGATGGTCCGGCATCAAGCAATACGCCAGCGTCGACGATTCCTGGTCCAACAGTCGCGAGATCGATTCGGCCAGCAATCGGTGTACGAAAAACTTGCGGCGTCGAAAAGAGCAGATCGTCACATGCACCGGCAACCCAGGCTCGTAGGCTGAGGCCGGCAAGCGCTTGCCGCGACTCTCGCCCCAGGTGGCAAACTGATGTTTCATGGCACGAGAGACGCGAAACGTCGCCGGATCCTTGCGCCCGCCCGGTAGCGACCTGAATCGCGGTACGCCCTCGTACGCCTCAACCGTTCCTCAGTCGGCCGCCCAAGCTCGGCCGCTACCCCCAGAGGGTGATCGCCAAATGACCGAGATCGAACCCCTGGGCGCCACCAACGACCATCCAAGTCCTTCTCGACCGCACCCCATTCACGGCCCCATTCCCACGTTTGTCCTCTCTTGGGGTAGCGGCCGAGCTTGGGCGGCCGACGAACGCGCGAACACGCCGGCGACCCCACCATCGACCGAACGCGAACAAACGCCCCAACGCACACCCGCTCCACACGACGCCGCCTTCCGCACCACCGTCCCGCCCCACCCAAACGCCGAACTCCACCAACCCAAAAACCCCACCATCTCGTACCACGACCACAACCAAACCACCACCCCTTGTAGGACGCTCCACCGGGTTGTATCGTCAACCCTCACTCACCGCGCCACGGCGCAACGGCGCAACGACACCGCACGCCACGAACCACCAGGAGAGCCCCCCTGAAGCTCCTCAGCGTCAATATCTCCGGCTTCAAGTCGTTCGTCGACCCGGTCACCGCCGACTTCGCCGGCGGCATCACCGCGGTGGTCGGCCCCAACGGCTGCGGCAAGAGCAACCTCTCCGAAGCGATCACCTGGGTGCTCGGCGAGCAGAGCGCCAAATCGCTGCGCGGCGGCCGCATGGAAGACGTGATCTTCAACGGCACCCAGGAGCGCCGGCCGCTCGGCCTCGCCGAGGTCAACCTCACCCTGCTCGCCGACCCCAGCCACCCCGCGGCGCGCGACGGCAAGATCATCATCGGACGACGCGTGTTCCGTAGCGGCGAGAGCCAGTACCGCCTCAACGACAAGCTCGCCCGCCTCAAAGAGATCAAGGACCTGCTCGCCGACACCGGCCTCGGGGTGCGCGCCTACTCGGTGATCGAGCAAGGCCGGATCGGCCAGATCCTGTCGACCAAGCCGCAAGACCGCCGCAAGCTGATCGAGGAAGCCGCCGGCATCACCCGCTACAAGCAACGCAAGCGCCTCGCCGAGCTCAAGCTCGAAGAGTCGACCGCCAACCGCTTGCGCCTCGACGACATCCTCGCCGAGGTCGACCGCGCGCTGCGCACCTTGAAGCGCCAGTCGAACGCCGCCCGCCGCTTCAAGGAGCGCGAGGCCGAGCTTTCCGAGCTCCTCAACCGCGCCTTGCGCGCGCGCTGGACCCGCCTCCGCCTCCAGGTCGCCGAAGTCGCCCAAGACCTCGAGCGCGCCACCGACCACGACGCATCCCTCGCCGCCGAGGTCGCCCGAGGCGAGGCCGAAGTCAGCCGCGAGCGCCAAGGGCTCGAGGAGCTCAACCAAGAGCTCACCCGCCTGCGCTCGCTCGCCGCCGAACACCGCGCCGCGATCGAGGGTCGCCAGGAGTTCCTCAAAGGCTCGCGCCAGACCCTCGCAGAAGTCGGCGAGCGACTCGCCAACGGCAAGACCATCGCCGTGCAGCGACACCGCGAGCTCGAGGTCCACATCCAGACCTCGAAGACCCTCGACGCCCAACGCCAGCACCTGGTCGCCGACCGCGAGAGCGCCGCCGCCGCCTTCGATGCCGACCAAGAGCGCATCCGCCACGCCGAAGAGCAGCTCGCACTGCTCGAATCGGGTCAAGAGACCCTACGCTCCGAGCTCCTCGCCTCGATGACCGAGCTCGAATCGGCGAAGAGCCGGCTCCACCGCATCCAGATCGAGTCCGAGAAGGCGCTCTACCGTAGCGATCATCTGGCGACCGAGATCGCGGCCAAGACCGAGGACGACCGCGCCGCCAAAGCCGAGCACGCCCAGGCCCAGGAGCGAGTCACCGCGCTCGAGACCCGGGTCGCCGAGCTCGACACGTCCCGCAAGCGTGCCCGCACCGAGCTCGACGATCTGCTGCGTCG